>NZ_JACNAC010000059.1:0-40725 GCF_017349775.1 Pseudomonas sp. GW460-12-10-14-TSB1 | reverse complement strand
TAGGAGCGACGCTTGCCCGCGATTGGCTGCATAGCAGCCATAATCAAGATCGCCAGATTCTCTATGAAGGAACGCCAATGGGGCCTGGATGACCCTGACACCCGATCCCCATTGTCGATTTTCCTTGTGGAGCTCCCATGGCCAACGCTTTACCTGATCTGAAACTATTGCGCATCTTCGTCAGCGTGGTGCGGCATCAGGGGTTCGCCAATGCCCAGCACGAACTGAACCTCTCCACGTCGGCCATCAGCACCTACATGAGCCAGCTTGAGTCGGCCCTGGGGCTGGTGCTGTGCCACCGTGGCCGCGGCGGTTTCAGCCTGACCAGCAAGGGCGAGCTGTTCCATCAGGAAACCCTGCGCCTGCTGGGCGAACTGGAAGGCTTCGAGCAGTACGCCGCGGCGCTCAAGGGCGAACTGCGCGGCACCCTCAACCTGGGGGTGATCGACTCGACGGTGAGCGACAAGGCCCTGCCGTTCGCCGAAGCCATCGGTGCCTACAGCCAGGAACACCCGGCGGTGCATTTGCACCTGTCGGTGCTCAGCCCCTACGAATTGCAGCTCGGCGTGCAGGACAACCGCCTGGACCTGGCCATCGGTGCGTTCTCCACGCGCATGAGCGGGCTGGTGTACATGCCGCTGTACCGCGAGCAGCACTGGCTGTATTGCAGCAGCCGGCACCCGCTGTTCAACGAGCGGCGCATCCCCGAGCAGGTGATCACCCAGCAGCGCATGGTCGGTCGTGGCTACTGGAGCCAGGCCGAACTGGCCCGCCACGGCTTCAAGCACAGCGCGGCGACGGTGGAGAGCATGGAGGCGCAGCTGATCCTGGTACTGTCCGGCGCCTACATCGGCTACCTTCCCGAACATTACGCCCAGGCCTGGGCCGACAAGGGCGATTTGCGTGTGCTGCTGCCGGCCACCTTCGGCTATCAGGCGCCGTTTTCGATGATCGTGCGCCGCGGCCGTAGCCGGGAGCCGCTGATCCAGACGTTCCGCGATCTGCTCAAGGCGCAGCTCAACCAGGTCTGAGGAGGCCAGTATGTCGAGAGTCCAGTGCCCGCGTTGCCTGCGCCCGAAAACCCATTGCCTGTGCCCGTTGATTCCACGACTGGACAGCCGCACCCGGATACTGCTGTTGCAGCATCCCAGTGAAGTGAACCACGCGTTGAACACCGCGCGGCTGGCGGCGCTGGGGTTGAACAATGCCGAGTTGATCGTCGGCGAGGTGTTTGACGATCTGCCGAAGCTGTTGAACTGCCCCGGGTATCAGGCGCGCCTGCTGTTCCCGGCGGAGGACGCGCAGCCGTTGCAGGCCTACTCCAGTGCGCCGGACGAGCAGCCCTTGCTGCTGGTGGTGCCCGACGGCACCTGGCGCAAGGCGCGCAAGTTGCTGCACCTCAATCCGCTGCTGGCCGCGCTGCCGCGGGTGACCCTGGCCGCAGGCGCGGTGTCCCGTTACCGGCTGCGCAAGGCACCCGGGCCGGGGGCCTTGTCGACCGTCGAAGCCATAGTCCAGGCCCTGCAGACCCTGGAGGCGCCAACCTCGTTCGAGCCTTTGCTGAAACCTTTCGAGGCCTTGATCGACGGGCAGATCGCGGCGATGGGGGAGGAGGTGTTCCAGCGCAATCATGGTGAGGGCAAGGCTTGAGGGCCTCATCGCGAGCAAGCTTCGCTCCTACAGGGAATGTACAACCCTCTGTAGGAGCGAAGCTTGCTCGCGATAGCGTTTCTCCGTACACCACAAATCCGAGGGTCTAACGCTCGCGCATCGCCTCGGTCCGCGCCTTGAGCACCGGCTTGAGCAGGTAGTCGAGCACGCTTTTCTCGCCGGTGATGATGTCCACCGTGGCGACCATGCCGGGGATGATCAGCAGCGGCTTGAGGTCGCCGCCCAGGTGATTCTTGTCGGTGCGTACCTGGATCAGATAGAAGCTGTTGCCCTTGTCGTCGGTGATGGTGTCGGCGCCGATCAGTTCCAGCTTGGCGCTCAGGCCGCCGTAGATGGTGTAGTCGTAGGCGCTGAACTTGACCATGGCTTTCTGCCCGGGATGGAGGAAGGCCACGTCCTGCGGCCGCACCTTGGCCTCGATCAGCAGGTTGTCCTCCAGTGGCACGATTTCCACCATGTCGCTGCCGGGCTGGACCACGCCGCCGATGGTGTTGACCTTGAGCTGCTTGATCACCCCGTGCACCGGCGAGGTCACGGTAGTGCGGGTCACCCGGTCGTCGATGGCGATGCTGGTGGCGGTGATTTTCGACAGGTCGGTGCGTTTCTCGTTGAGCTCCTTGGCGGCGTCGGAGCGGAAGCTTTGTTCGGACTCGTCGATCTTGCTCCTGATCTCGTTGATAGCCGATTCCGCCCGGGGAATGGCCAGGGTCGTGGCGTTCAGCGAACCGCGGATTTCCACCGCGCTGCGTTTCAGACGCAGGATCTCCACCGGTGACACCGCGCCGGTACTCACCAGCGGCGCCGACATGTTCATCTCCTGGTTGAGCAGGGCCAGGCTGGAACTGAATTGCCCCTGTTTCGAGCGGAACTCCGCCAGTTCCTGGGTCTTTTGCCGCAGCTGTTCGCTCAGGGTCCGCTGTTCGCTGGCCAGGCGGCGCTGGCGCTGTTCGTACAGCGAGCGTTCGTCCTCCGCCACCTGGGGCGCCTTGGCCACCACCTCGTCGGACGGCTTGAACGGCCGGCCCTCGGCTTCGGCGGAGAGGCGTTCGACCTGGGCCATCAAGGCATAGCGGTCGGCCTCGCTTTCGCCCTTGTTCGACAAGAAGCGCGTGTCGTCCAGGCGCAGCAGGGTGTCGCCCTTGTTCACCATCTGCCCTTCGCGCACGAAGATCTCGGTGACGATACCGCCCTCCAGGTTCTGCACCACCTGCACCTTGCTCGACGGGATGGCCTTGCCTTCGCCGGTGGTCACCTCCTGCAGCACCGCGAACTTGGCCCAGAGCAGGGCACTGACGAGCAGCCCTGTGGTCAGCCAGACGACAATACGCGAGCCGCGGGGCGAATCCTGCAACGAGGCGCCGGCGGTTTCGGGCATGAACTCGCTTTCCGCGCTTTTGCGCAGGCTGGCGAAGTAGCCGCGCGATTGCGATGAGGCAGGCATGGGGCGACTCCTAGACCGTCGCAGAGCCGACACGGCCCTTGCGCAGTGCATCGATGACCGCTTCTTTCGGGCCGTCGGCGACGATCCGTCCGTTGTCCAGGACCACCAGCCGCTCCACCAGGCTGAGCATCGAGGTGCGGTGGGTCACCAGCAGCAGGGTCTTGCCTTGTACCCAGGCGTGCAGGCGCTGGCGCAGGGCGTCTTCGCTGCTGTTGTCCATGGCGCTGGTGGGTTCGTCCAGGAGCATGATCGGCGGGTCCAGCAGCAGCGCCCGGGCCAGCAGCACGGCCTGGCGCTGGCCGCCGGACAGCAGCTGGCCACGCTCGCCCACCGGCCGGTCGAAGCCCTGGGGATGCTGGCGGGCCAGATCGGTGACCCCGGTCAGCTCGGCCACCTCCAGCATGCGGGCATCGCTGATGTAGTGGGCGCCTAGGGTCAGGTTGTCGCGCAGGCTGCCGGCCAACAGCGGCAGGTCGTGGGCGACATAGCCGATCTGCTGGCGCAGGTCGGCCACGTCGAGTTGGCGCAGGTCGAGGCCGTCCAGCAGCAACTGGCCTTCCTCGGGGGCATAGAAACCCATGACCAGGCGCCCCAGGGTGCTCTTGCCGGAGCCGCTGCGCCCGATGATGCCGATGCGCTCGCCGGGCTGCATGCTGAAGCTGATGTTGCTCAGGGCCGCGGCATTCTGCCCCTGATAACGGAAGGTCACCTGGTTGAGCGCCAGCGCGCCTTGTAGTTGCGTGCGTTCCAGCGGGCGCTGGCGGGCATCGCGTTCCTGGGGCAGGGCCATCAGGGCGTCGGTGCTGCGCATGGTCAGCTGCGCCTGCTGGTAGCGGGTGATCAGGCCGGCGATCTGCCCCAGCGGCGCCAGGACCCGGCTGCCGAGCATGTAGGTGGCCACCAGCGCGCCGACGCTGAGGTTGCCGGCGATGATGCTGTAGACCCCGGCGACTATGGTCGCCATGCCGCAGAACTGCTGGATGAACAGGGTGCCGTTGGTGGCCAGGGCCGAGAGATTGCGCGCGTGGCTGTCGAGGCGGGTGAGGGCGCCGTGGGTGCTTTCCCACCGGTGCTGGCGTTCGCTTTCGGCGCTGCAGGCCTTGAGGGTTTCCAGGCCGCCGAGGGTTTCGATCAGCAGCGCCTGGCGTTCGGCGCCCAGGCTCAGGCTCTTTTGCACGGTGTCGCGCAGGCGCACCTGGATCAGCATGGCGAAGAGGATGGTGAGGGGAAACGCCAGCAACGGAATCACCACCAGCCAGCCGCCGAGCAGGCCGATCACCAGCAGCATCAGCACGGCGAAGGGCAGGTCGATCAGGCTGGTCAGGGTCACGGCGGTGAGAAACTCACGCAGGCCCTGGAAGTCATGGATGCTCTGGGCGAAGCCACCGACGGTCGCCGGCTTGGCTTTCATCGCCATGCCGGTGATGCGCTCGAACAGAGTGGCGGAGAGGATCACGTCGGTGCGCTTGCCGGCGCTGTCCAGCAGATGGGCGCGCACCACCCGCAGCACCAGCTCGAAACCGGTGCCGATCAATAAACCTATGGCCAGCACCCAGAGGGTCGAGGTGGCCTGGTTGGGCACCACGCGGTCGTAGGTCTGCATGACGAAGAGCGGCACCATCAGCCCCAGCAGGTTGATCAGCAGGCTGGCGAGGATCGCGTCGCTGTACAGCCAGCGCGAGAGTTTCAGGGTGTCGCGGAACCAGGCTTCGACCCGCGGCACCAGGGAGTTGCGCAGTTCTTCCAGTTCGTGGCGTGGCCGGGCGAACAGCGCCTGGCCACTGTAGTCGTCGTTCAGCTCCGCCTGGCTGACCCACTGCTCGCCGCCTTCGGCTTCGCTGGGCAGGATCAGCGCCTGGCCGTCATCGCCCCAGCGGCGCAGGACCGCGCAGCGGCCATGCTTGAGGATCAGCAGCACCGGCAGGTTGAGCTTGGAGATCGCCGACAGCTCGCGACGCAGCAGGCGCGCCTGCAGGCTGGCGCGGGCCGCGGCGCGGGGCAGCAGGTCCAGGCTCAGGCGTTGCTGGGCCAGGGGCAGCCCCGCGCTGAGGCTGGCACGACTGACGGTACAGTCGTGCAGTTTGCAGAGGATCAGCAATCCGTCCAACAACGGGTCATCAAAGCTCAGGCGCGGATCGACGCCTGAGCTCCCGGGTTCCATGCTGGTCACATTGAAGTCCTCCGAGGACTTAACGCATCTCCGGCAGACGAGCGTCGCTCTTCACTTCGGTCTGGGCGATCGCTTCGGCTGGCACCACGACTTTTTCCTTGTTCAACAACTCGCCCATGTTCGCCAGCACGCGATACATCGAGAACTCCTCGGTGTAGCGCACTTCGGTGTAGCGGCGGTTGGCGTTGTACAGCTCGTTTTCGCTGTCCAGCAGGTCGAGCAGGGTGCGCTGGCCAAGACCGAACTGGTCCTGGTAGGCGGCCCGTACGCGGGTGGTGGTTTCAGCGTATTCGCGAGCGGTGGGGGTCTGCTTCTTGGCGTTGACCATGGCGTTCCAGGCCAGGGTGATGTTCTCGTTGAGCATGCGCAGCGCGTTGTTGCGGATGTCCATGGCCTGGTTGATCTTGTGCGCGTCAGATTGCAGGCGGGCCTTGTCGCTGCCGCCGCGGAACAGGTTGTAGTTCATCACCACGCCCACCCGCCACTCATTGTCGTGGCCCTTGTCGCCCTGCACGTTGTCGTTGGCGCCCACCGCGGCCTCGGCGTCGAAGCGTGGGTAGAACGGCGACTTGGCGACCTCGTACTGGCTCTCGGCCGCTTGCACGTCGGCCTGGGCCGATTTCAGGTAGGGGTTGTTCTCCAGCATGCTCTGCCGGGCATCCGGCAGGCTGGCGGGGATCTCGCCGCGCACCGAAGGCAGGCTTTCCAGTTCGTCGGGCATACGGCCCACGGCGCTGAAGAAGTTGGCCTCGGCGTCGGCCAGGTCGACCTGCGCGGTATCGTAGTTGTTTTCCGCCAGGGCGCGACGGGCCTTGGACTGGTCGAGGTCGGCGGTGCTGCCGACGCCGCGTTCGCTGCGCAGGCCGATCTGGTCGTTGACCCGCAGGTGCGCCTGCAGGTTGTTCTTGGCCAGGGTCACCAGTTCGCGGCGCTTGAGCACTTCCAGGTACACCTCGATGGTGCGCAGGGCCAGGCTTTCGGCGGTACCGCGGGTGTAGTAGGCCCGCGAGTTGGAGACCGACTGGGTGCGCCCGACTTCGTTGGCGGTATTAAAGCCGTCGAAAAGCATTTGCCGCAGGCGCAACTCCGACTGGGTATAGGTCAGCGTCTCGGTGTGGTGGTTGCCCAACGCGCGCGTGGTGGTGTTGTCGCTGTAGCCACGGCCATAGGCAGCATTCAGGTCCAGCGATGGATAGAAGCCCCCTTTGGCGACCTTGACGTCCTCATCAGCCGACAGACGGTTGTTCTGGCTCGCGCGCAGTTCCGGGTGGTTGTCCAGCGTGCTTTGAATCGCCTCCGTCAGAGACAT
This sequence comes from Pseudomonas sp. GW460-12-10-14-TSB1, assembly GCF_017349775.1. Classification (NCBI taxonomy): domain Bacteria; kingdom Pseudomonadati; phylum Pseudomonadota; class Gammaproteobacteria; order Pseudomonadales; family Pseudomonadaceae; genus Pseudomonas; species Pseudomonas sp. GW460-12-10-14-TSB1. Next base: position 34,134 of record NZ_JACNAC010000059.1, on the reverse strand, counting down.
GGCTTGGGCCTGATGAATGCAGGCCACGGCTAATAAAATCGCGCTACTGAGGGGGGTGAAAACGCGCATGAGGTACATCTCCCTGGTCCATGTATGGTGCTTTGCAGTCGCCAAAAAAATGACGAACTTTATAGGTCAAACCGTTTCAGGCTTGTAACAACAGAGCTAAGAACATCCTGAGCAGAAGCTAAGAAGAATTTCTCATAAGGCTTATGCTGAAAAAAACTTATGCACTCTGTGAAATCCAGCACATTGTTCAGTTCGAAAGCCCCGTATTTATAGGCTCTAGAGAGCTTTTTAGGGGTTTGAAAAGGTTCAACAAAATTTGCGACATAGGGCGGGAGAGGAGCGGTGGGGAGGGTGAGATACGGATTTTTCAGCGACATTTTTTTGTCACTTGCAGTGTTTTAATCCGTGTCGCGACTTTCGCGGGAGGGCTGTCCGAAGCCTGAATGCGTTTGATTGCATTCGGTTTTGCCTTCGGCAGAAACAGCAGGCCAGCGAGGGACGAGCGAGAGGGACAGGCCGGTGCGCAGGTTCGACTGAGCAGCAGTCAGTGAACCTTCAGGCTGGCGTTTCCCGTCGGTGACCCGATAACGCCATAGCACTTTTCCGTGCAACCAGATGCCGATAGCGGTCGGCAGCGGAGGAAAGTGCTCATGGCTAGGTTAATCGGTGTCGTCAGTAAGGTAATCGGGCAGGTGGTAGCGGTAGCGGCGGATGGCAGCCGACGCGTTCTGGTAGAAGGCGATCGTCTGTTTGCGGGGGATCAACTGGTGACCGGTGCGGAGGGCGCGGTGGCCGTACATCTGCAGAACGGCCAGGAACTGACCCTCGGGCGCGACAGCAGCCTGCAAATGACCCCGCAACTGCTGGCGAACCAGGCGCCCCATGTGCAGGCGCCTGAAGCCGTGACCCCCAGCGAGGCGCAGTTGACCGATGTCGAGCAACTGCAGAAAGCCATCGTTGCCGGCGCCGACCCGACGCAAACCGGCGAAGCCACCGCGGCCGGCCCCGGTGCTACGGGTGGCACCGCCGGCGCCCTGGGGGGCGGGCACACCTTTGTACTGCTTGAAGAAGTCGCGGGGCGGGTCGAGCCGATCATTGGTTTCCCCACCGCGGGCTTCAACGGAATCCCCGAGTTCGTGCCTGAGCGGATTGCCGCGGTACCGCCAAGCGACGACGGCGATATCGCGCTGCCGCCACCACCGAACAACCCGGTCACCCTGGTCGGCCTGTCGGTCGCCAATGGTGAGTTGACCCTCAGCGAAGCCAATCTGCCCCAAGGTTCGGCGAGCAATCCGGCGGCCCTGGTGCAGAACGGCACCTTCAGTGTTTCCGCCCCCGACGGCCTGCTCAACCTCAGTGTGGGCGGGATCGCCGTGGTCAGTGGCGGGGTGGCCGCGGGCTTCCCGCAGTCGATCACCACTGCCCTGGGCAACACCCTGACCATCACCGGTTTTGATCCTGCCACGGGGACGGTCAGCTACAGCTACACCCTGGTCGGCAACGAAATCCATTCCGCCGCCGACGGTGCCAACAGCCTGAGTGAACATTTCACCGTGCTGGCCAGTGACAGCAATGGCGATTCGGTGAGCAACTCGCTGGATGTCAACATCACCGACGATGTGCCCCAGGCGTTCAACGACAGCAATGGCGTTGCCTCGGAAAGCCAACTGACCCTGAGCGGCAATGTCCTGACCAACGATGTGCAGGGCGCCGACCGGGTCCCCAGCGGACCTATCACTGCCGGCACCTTCAACGGCACCTACGGCACCCTGGTGCTGGCCGCCGACGGTACCTACACCTATACCGTGCATACCAGCGATCCGGCGTTCCTCGCGCTCAAGGGCGGCGGCAGCGGTACGGACAGCTTCACCTACACCCTGACCGATGCCGACGGCGATACCAGCACCGCCAACCTGGTGTTGCAGGTGCACAACAACGACGACCCGGTGGTGATTCAGGGCCTGAACCTCGAAGGCGCGGAGCTTACGGTCTACGAGCAGAACCTGGCGGATGGCAGCAGCCCGGATGTGGGCGCGCTGACCCAGAGCGGTACCTTCAATGTCTCGGCGCTCGACGGCCTGCAGAGCCTGACCGTGGGCGGCATCACCCTGGTCAGTGGCGGCGTGGCCGCGGGCTTCCCGCAGTCGATCAGCACCGGCCTGGGCAATACCCTGACCATCACCGGCTACGACCCCGGCACCGGGGTGGTCAGCTACAGCTACACCCTGGTCGACAATGAGGCGCACCCGACCGGCAATGGCAGCAACACCTTGGGTGAGAGTTTCACGGTGGTCGCCACCGACGTCGACGGCAGCAGCACCAGCGGCACGCTGGATGTCAATGTGGTCGATGACCTGCCGACGGCAGCCAACGACAGCAATGCCGGCATCGCCTCGGAAAACCAGCTGACCCTGAGCGGCAATGTGCTGACCAACGATGTACAGGGCGCCGACCGGGTGCCCAGCGGACCCATCACCGCCGGCACCTTCAATGGCACCTACGGCACCCTGGTGCTGGCCGCCGACGGTACCTACACCTACACGGTCCATACCAGCGATCCGGCGTTCCTCGCGCTTCAGGGCGGTGGCAGCGGCACCGAGACCTTTGCCTACACCCTGACCGATGCCGATGGCGACAGCAGCACCGCCAACCTGGTGTTGCAGGTGCACAACAACGACGATCCGGTGGTGATTCAAGGCCTCAATATCGAAGGCGGCGAAATCACGGTCTACGAGAAGAACCTGGCGGATGGCAGCAGCCCGGATGCGGGCGCGCTGACCCAGAGCGGCAGCTTTACCCTGACCGCATTGGACGGCATGCAGACCCTGACCGTGGGCGGAATTAATGTGGTGACCGGCGGGGTGGCCGCGGGCTTCCCGCAATCGGTGACCACCGCCTTGGGCAATACCCTGACCATCACCGGCTACAACGCGGCTACCGGGGTGATCAGCTACAGCTACACCCTGGCGGACAACGAGGATCACCCAACCGCCAACGGTGCCAACAGCCTCAGTGAGCACTTCAATGTGGTCGCCACCGATACCGATGGCAGCACCGCCAGCGGTTCGCTGGATGTGAACGTGGTGGACGATTTGCCAACGGCGGTCAATGACAGCAATGGCGTCGCCTCGGAAAGCCAGCTGGTGCTCAGTGGCAATGTGCTGAGCAACGACGTGCAAGGCGCCGACCGGGTGCCCAGCGGTCCCGTCACCGCCGGTACCTTCACCGGCACCTACGGCACCCTGGTTCTCGCAGCCGATGGCACCTACACCTACACCCTCAATACCGCGGACGCCGACTTCAAGGCGCTGCACGGCAATGGCAACGGTACCGAGACTTTCGCCTACACCATCACCGACGCCGATGGCGACCCCAGCACTGCCAACCTGGTGCTGAATATCCATAACAACGACGACGGCGTGACCTTTAATGGCCTGGATAGCAACGGCGACGAACTGACGGTCTACGAAAAGAATCTGCCAGATGGCAGCAGCCCGAATGCAGCGGCCCTGACTCAGAGCGGCAGTTTTACCGTCACGGCCCTGGACGGCCTGCAAACCTTGACGGTGGGGGGCATCAGTGTGGTCAGCGGTGGAGTCGCTGCCGGTTTCCCACAATCGATCACCACCGACCTGGGCAATACCCTGACCATCACCGGCTACAACGCGGCTACCGGGGTGATCAGCTACAGCTACACCCTGGCGGACAACGAGGATCACCCAACCGCCAACGGCGCCAACAGCCTCAGTGAGCACTTCAATGTGGTCGCCACCGATACCGATGGCAGCACCGCCAGCGGTTCGCTGGATGTGAACGTGGTGGACGATTTGCCAACGGCGGTCAATGACAGCAATGGCGTCGCCTCGGAAAGCCAGCTGGTGCTCAGTGGCAATGTGCTGAGCAACGACGTGCAAGGCGCCGACCGGGTGCCCAGCGGTCCCGTCACCGCCGGTACCTTCACCGGCACCTACGGCACCCTGGTTCTCGCAGCCGATGGCACCTACACCTACACCCTCAATACCGCGGACGCCGACTTCAAGGCGCTGCACGGCAATGGCAACGGTACCGAGACTTTCGCCTACACCATCACCGACGCCGATGGCGACCCCAGCACTGCCAACCTGGTGCTGAATATCCATAACAACGACGACGGCGTGACCTTTAATGGCCTGGATAGCAACGGCGACGAACTGACGGTCTACGAAAAGAATCTGCCAGATGGCAGCAGCCCGAATGCAGCGGCCCTGACTCAGAGCGGCAGTTTTACCGTCACGGCCCTGGACGGCCTGCAAACCTTGACGGTGGGGGGCATCAGTGTGGTCAGCGGTGGAGTCGCTGCCGGTTTCCCACAATCGATCACCACCGACCTGGGCAATACCCTGACCATCACCGGCTACAACGCGGCTACCGGGGTGATCAGCTACAGCTACACCCTGGCGGACAACGAGGATCACCCAACCGCCAACGGCGCCAACAGCCTCAGTGAGCACTTCAATGTGGTCGCCACCGATACCGATGGCAGCACCGCCAGCGGTTCGCTGGATGTGAACGTGGTGGACGATTTGCCAACGGCGGTCAATGACAGCAATGGCGTCGCCTCGGAAAGCCAGCTGGTGCTCAGTGGCAATGTGCTGAGCAACGACGTGCAAGGCGCCGACCGGGTGCCCAGCGGCCCGGTCACCGCTGGTACCTTCACTGGCACCTACGGCACCCTGGTGCTGGCAGCCGACGGCACCTACACCTACACCCTCAACACCGCGGACGCCGACTTCAAGGCGCTGCACGGCAATGGCAACGGTACCGAGACCTTCGCCTACACCATTACCGACGCCGACGGCGACCCCAGCACCGCCAACCTGGTGCTGAATATCCATAACAACGACGACGGTGTGACCTTGGACTGCCTGGATATCCCGGGCGGCGAGCTGAGGGTCTACGAGAAGCACCTCAGCGACGGCACCAGCCCCAATGCCCCAGCCTTGACCCAGAGCGGCTTCTTCATCGTCACCGCGCCGGACGGCCTGCAAACCCTGACCGTGGGCGGGATCAATGTGGTGACCGGCGGGGTGGCCGCAGGCTTCCCGCAATCGATCGCCACCGCCCTGGGCAATACCCTGACCATCACCGGTTACGACGCCAGCAGCGGTGTCGTCAGTTACAGCTACACCCTGCTCGACAATGAAGACCACCCGACGGGGCTGGGGGCCAACAGCATCGCCGAGCATTTCACTGTGCTGGCCAGCGATAGCGACGGTAGCAGCGCCTCCGGGGTGATCGATGTGAATATCGTCGATGACCTGCCCACCGCGAATCCTGACGTGGTGATGGCCGATGAAGGCACCACCATCAGCGGTAACGTGCTGGGTAACGATATTGCGGGCGCCGATGGCCCGGCAGCCACGGGCGCGGTGGTCGGCGTGCGCGCCGGCAGCGATACCTCGACCTCGGCCATTGGCGGCTTGAACACCACCATCAACGGCCTGTATGGCACGCTGACCCTGGACGCCTTCGGCAACGCGACCTATCACAGCTATCCGAACTCGGTCACCGTTCCCGATTCGGAGGATGTGTTCGTCTATACCGTGCGTGACGCGGACGGCGATGAAAGCACCACCACCATCACCATCCAGATCTGCGGCAACCAGCTCACGGCGGTCACTGACCAGGATGTCACTGTCTTCGAAAAAGCCCTGGACCTGAACAAGGACGGCCAGGACCTGGCGGCCGGTACGGTGATCGGCAGTGACCCGGGCAACACCGGCGAAACCGCCACCGGCACCCTGGTTGGCTCGGTCACTGGTGGCAGCGGCACTATCACCTACACCCTGGTCGGCAGTGCCACTGGCACTTACGGGCAGATCCTGCTCAACCCCGACGGCACCTACCGCTACACCCTGACCTCGGCGCCGAAAACCTCGCCGACTGCCAACGACGGCCCCAACGTGCTGGGCGAAAGCTTCACCTACAAGGCCACCGACGCGGTGGGCAATACCACCACCAGCACCATCCAGATCAGCATCGTCGACGACGTGCCCAAGGCGGTCGCCAGCGAGCGTGCGGTCACTGCGCTGGAAGTCGATTCCAACCTGCTGCTGGTGATCGACGTATCCGGCAGCATGGCCGATCCGTCCGGGGTACCGGGCCTGTCGCGCCTGGAGCTGGCCAAGCAGGCGATCAGCACCTTGCTCGACAAGTACGACGACATGGGCGATGTGAAGGTCCAGATCGTCACCTTCAGCAGCAGTGCCACGGACAAGACGCCGATCTGGGTCGATGTGGCGACGGCCAAGTCGATCATCGCCTCCCTGACCGCCGGCGGCGGCACCAACTACGATGCGGCCGTGGCCGCGGCGAAGCTGGCGTTTGTCACCAGTGGCCAGATCAGTGGCGCGCAGAACGTCGGTTATTTCTTCTCCGACGGCAAGCCCACCGATGGCCAGGAGATCGGCACCGCTGACGAGACCGCCTGGAAAGCCTTCCTCGACGCCAACGGCATCAAGAACTATGCAATCGGCCTGGGCAGCGGCGTCAGCAACAGCAACCTCGACCCGCTGGCCTATGACGGCAGTACCCATATCGACACCAATGCCGTGGTGGTCACCGACCTGAACCAGCTCGACTCGGTGCTGGCCGGTACGGTACAGGGCACTCCGGTCACCGGTACCCTGCTCGGCGAAGGCGGCTCGTTCGGCGCCGATGGCGGTTTCATCAAGATCCTGGTGGTCGATGGCACCACCTACACCTATGACCCCAACGGCAATAGCAACCAGGGCTCGCTGAGCTTCAGCGGCGGGGTCAACCACGGCACCTTCAACACCCTGGACAACAGCCTCAGCATCGCCACCAATAACGGCGGCACGCTGGTGGTGAAACTCGACACGGGCGATTACACCTACAGCTCGCAGAAAATCACCAGCGCGGTGCTGACCGAGGCGGTCGGCTTCACCGCCAGCGACAACGACGGCGACCTGGCCAGCTCGACCCTGGTGATCAAGGTCAATCCGAACGTGGCGCCGGTGGCGGGCGACGACCACATCATCACCAATATTCTGTCGGGCACCATCCTGGTGCCGGCCGATGCCCTGCTGGCCAACGACAGCGATGCCAACGGCGATCCGCTGACGGCCGCGCCGACCAGCTTCAACACCGGCTGGTTATCCCCAGGGGCAGACTTTACCGCCGGCAGCCTGCAGACCATCGGCTTCACCGGAGGGTCCAACCAGACCCTGACCGTTGCCCGGGCCTCGTTCAATGCCAATACTGCGGCCATGACGGCCGCGGTGGTGATCAGCGGCTTCCTGGGCAGCATCAACAACGGCAATGACAACGACGAGGATGTGATCAGCGTCACCCTGAAACAGGGCGAGACCCTGAACCTGGATCACAACCTGACAGCAGGCCGGGTGGGCATGGAATACGCCTTCAATGGCGGGGCCTACACCGCGATCGCCGACGGTGGCTCATTCACCGCGGGGGCGGACGGCACCTACCAGATCCATATCACCAACCTGACCAACCCCAGCGGCGGCAACGCCAACGGTTCGGAAAACTACCAGCTGACCATGACCGTCAACTATGCCGGCGGCCAGGAATCCACGTCGGATTACCACGGCACCTACACCGCCAGCGACAGCCATGGCGGCAGCGACAGCGCGGCGGTGAGCATCAGCTATCAGGGCGGCCATACCCTGACCGGCACCGCTGGCGACGATGTGCTGTTGGCCGGCAGCGGCGACAACCTGATCAATGCCGGCGACGGCAACGACGTGCTCATCGCCGGTAGCGGCAACAACACCCTGCACGGCGACGCTGGCAACGACCTGCTGTTCAGCGGGCCGGGCAACGACCTGCTCGACGGCGGCACGGGCAACGACACCGCCAGCTACGCCCATGCCAGTGCCGGGGTCACGGTCGACCTCTCGCTGCTCGGTGCGCAGAACACCGGCGGCGCCGGTACCGACATCCTGACCGCCATCGAGAACCTGGTGGGCTCCAACTACAACGACAGCCTGACCGGCGACAACAACGCCAACATCATCACCGGCGGCCTGGGCAACGATGTGCTCAACGGCGGTGGCGGCGACGACTTGTTGATCGGCGGGCTGGGCAACAACAGCCTGAGCGGTGGCAGCGGCAGCGACACCTTCCAGTGGCAACAGGGCAACAGCGGGCATGACCTGATCACCGACTTCACGCCGGGCACCGACAAGCTCGACCTGTCGCAACTGCTGCAAGGCGAGAACGCCAGCAGCGCATCGCTGGATGACTACCTGCACTTCACGGTCACCGGCAGCGGTCCGTCCCTGGTCACCAGCATCGATGTCAGCGCGGCGGCGGGGGCCACGCCGAGTCAGACCATCGACCTGGCCGGGGTCAACCTGGCGGCGCATTACGGGGTGACGCCGGGTGCGGGCGGGGTGATCGCGGGTGGCGTGGATACCGCGACCATCATCAACGGCATGCTCAACGACCATTCGCTGAAGGTCGATAACGTCTGAGGCCAGGCTGGCGCCGGAGCTATGCGGGGGAGGGGCTACATCGGTTCCGGTGGGCCGATCAGCCGCCCCATGACCCCGAACAGGCCCAGGGCCTTGAGGGTGTCCAGTTCGCCCTGGGTTTCGACCCGTTCAGCGATCAGCGGCAGGTCGATGCTGTGGGTGGCGCGAAATACGGCCTCGATGAACAGCTGTTTGTCGCTTTGCCGGTCGATATCGCGGATGTAGCAGCCATCGATTTTCAGGTAGGCCAGGCCCAGGTGGGCGAGGTTGCCGATCTGGCTGAAGTTGCCGCCGAAGTGCTGCAGGCCGATTCGGTAGCCGCTGTCCCGCAGGCGCTGGCTCAGTTGCTGCAGCTCGCTGGCCGAGGGCAGTTGGCGTTCATCGATCTCCAGGGTCAGGAGCCTGGCCAGGTCGGGCAGGGCCTTGAGCTGGGCGAGGATCCGCTGCAAGGCATCGGGGTCGCGCAGGGTGCTGCCGGACAGGCTCAGGGCCAGCGGCCAGGCATGCTCGACCAGATAATCCAGGGTGTGTTCGAGCATGGCCAGGTCGAAGCGCGCCGACCAGCCGAGGCGCTCGATCCATGGCAGGAAATGCCCGGCGGCGACGGCTTCGCCCTGCGGGTCGAGCAAACGCGCCAGCACTTTGTGATGCAGCACCTCGCTGGTGTCGGCGCACTGCACCACCGGCTGGAAATACAACTTCAACTTGCCGTTATTCAGGGCGTCGTCGATCCAGGCGCGCCAGTCATGCTGCGGCTGGCTGGGGCCGGCGGTGAAATCCTGCAGCAACGCCCAGGGGCGCTCGGGGTGCTGCTGGGCTTGCGCCAGCGCCTGGTCCAGGCGCAACCATACGCTGCTCAGCGGGTTGCCGGGCTGGTAGGCGACTATGCCCAGGTGCGCTACCGGCGTGCAGTCGCTGGCCCCGGTCAGGCGCAGGTTCTCCAGGGTGGCGCTGATTTCCATGGCCAGGCGCTCGGCGCCGCGGCTGTCCAGGCCTGGTGTGAGCAGGCTGAATTCGCCGCCGCGATTGCGCGCCGCCAGCCAGTGGCGCCGATCGCTCTGGGCGCTGATGCGTTTGAGCAGGTCGCCGATGCTTTTGATCAGGGCATCGGTGCGTTGGCCGCCCAGGCGCTGGTTCAGGCCACTGAGGTCATTGACCCGCAGCATCAGCAGATAACCATCGCCACTCTGCTCGTTGAGCAGCAACTGATCGCCCAGCTGTTCGTCCAGCAGGCGCCGGTTGGCCAGGCCGGTCAGACTGTCCTGATAGGACTCGGCCCGCAGTTTCTCACTGCGCGCGGCCTCTTCGGCGAACAGGGCTTTGAGTTTCTCCACCATCTGGTTCATGGCCAGGACCACCCGTTTGAGTTCGGGGGTGCGCGGCACTCTCGGCAGGCTGATGAACTCACGATGGCTGATGGCTTCGGCCTGCCTGACCATGGCATCCAGCGGCCGCAACTGGCGCCGCAGCAGCCAGCCGCCGAATACCGCGCTGAGCAGCCCGCAGACCAGCAGCCAGACCAGGCCGCCGAGGCTGCTGTCCCAGAGCCTGGCCAGGGCGAACTGCGGATTGCTCAGCACCTCCACCCGCGCCACCTGTTCCCAGCCGCGCATGACCAGGGCGTCGCCGCCTTGCGGGTGCAGGTTCACCAGTCTGACGAACCACTGGGGTACGCCCTCGACGTTGGCGGGCACCGAACGCTCCACCAGGATGCTTTCGTCTTCGATGTTCACCACCCGGATGCTGTTGTAGTAGCCGCTGTCGAAGATCGAGCTGACCATCAGCTCCATCATCGCCGGGTCGTCGACCTGGCTGGTCAGGGACAGGCCCAGGGCGGTGGCCGCATCCTGGGCGTGGGAGCGCAGCTGGCTGAGCATCTGCTCGCGGGAGCTTTCCAGGCTGACAAAAAAACTGCCGCTGAAGGCCACCAGCAGGAACAGGCAGATGGCGAGAAACAGTTGCTTGAGTAGCGACATTCGGCACTCCTTGTCGGATCAGCCATTACCCACGGTGAAGCCCTCGTCCCGCATCTTTTTCAGCACGTCCTGCCAGCGCGAGAGTTTTTTCGGATCGATGCTGCGCGTATCGCCAGCCGCTCCGGGCAGGTACAGCCCCTCGGCATTGAAGGCGTATACCGGGTTCGGGTCCTGGCGTTGGGCGGCGGAACGAATGTCGCTGCTGAGGTTGTCCAGTATCAGCGGTCCGGCGCTGGGGCTGGGGTAATAGGCCAGGACCATGTGCGGCCGGTTGCCGCGTCTGGCCTTGACGTAGGTGAGGCGCAGTTTGTCGCTGGAGACCCCCAGGCTGCGCAGGCTGAAATACTTGGCCAGCGCATAGTCCTCACAGTCCCCGGCGCCTTTGACCAGGGCCTCGATCGGCGTGGCCCAATAGTCGCTCTGCTGCCAGGTGCGCTGGTCCTCCTTGAAGCTCAGTTGCTGGTTGAAGAAGCGGTTGATGGCGTTCAGTTGTTCGTCTTCCGGTTGCCCGGTCACGTCCTGCAATAACTGGTTCCAGGCCTCGAGACGCTCCCGGGCCGGGCCCAGGACCTGATGACGGTGCTCGAAGGTGCTCAGGACAGAAACGAATTCCCAGTTCGCCCGGACATTGCCCGGGTCGGTCCACAAACAGACCAGCAACAGCGACCAGCCGGCCAGCCGAAGCCGGAGCAGTGTCCAGTCGGGGCGATGCAGGCTTGCGGACATGGCGGGCTGCTCGAATGCAGGTTTCTGAAGTCTAGGCGGTATTTTTCGCGAGCATGGGCAGCTGGTCGGGTTGCCACGAACGGAGGAGGGAGGCGCGCAGGGGCCGGGATCAAGGCTTGTGCAGGGTCTTCTGGCGCAGGATGTAGAGGGTCACCAGCACCGCGCTGGTCAGCATGAAGCCACGGGCCCAGGGCAGGGGCACCAGGTAGCAGGACAGGCCGATGCTCAGCCACATCAGGCCGATGGCGTAGACCTTGCCTTTGAGCGGGATGCCGTGGCCGTCCAGGTAGTCGCGGATCCACGGGCCGAGCCGCGGATGGTCCACCAGCCACTGATAGAAACGCGGCGAACTGCGGGCAAAACAGGCGGCGGCCAGCAGCAGGAAAGGGGTAGTGGGCAATACCGGGAGGAAGATGCCGGTCACCCCCAGCACTACGCTCAGCCAGCCGATGGCCAGCAGAACGTAACGCAGGATCAGGGGGCGGTTGCCTATGGGCTTGGCCATAGGCAACGACTCAGTGGTGACGAGGCTTGAGAATGGCCGGTTTTTCGTCCGGCGCGTTGCACAGCAGGTACAGCGCGGTCAGGGCTTCCGGGATCTGCACGATCATGTCGTCCATCAGGTTGGCATCGCTGGCGATGTCGGAGAACTCGGGTTGTTCGTCGAACAGACCGGAACCGACCATGATCGGCAGGAGCATCTCGCTGACTTCTTCCTCGGCGGTTTCGAACCAGGCCGCTTCGCGCAGGAACACGCCTTCCATGAAGCCGATGCACCAGCCGCGCAGGTCGGAGTCGTCCGGCTCGTCGCCGAGGTCGAGGTCGCACGGCAGCTCGAACTCTTCGTCGGAGGCCAGTTGGCGGGCGATGTGGGCCTTGAGGGCAATCAGGGTGGATTCGATCTCTTCGCGCTGGGCGGCGTCGCTGTAGTGCGGCTCCTCGGCGAACAGGGCGTCGATCCACTCACGGTCGGGAACGCTTTCGGAACAGATGGACAGCGCAGTCAGGTAGCCGTGGGCGGCCACATAGTCCAGCGCCTCGTCATGCAGCTCATCGGCGTCGAGGAAGGCTTGCAGGCGGGTTAATTGCTCAGCGAAGGACATTGAAGGACTACCTTGGGAATAAACGATGCTGAATTCTAGGCCTTCTTGAGCGCTCAGGCCAGCCGCAGCGCAGATTTGCGCGCTTCTAAAGGTTACCAGCGGTCCATTGTCGTCGCCCTTCGCCGGCAAGTGCTCGGGTATACTTGCGCGTTTTGTGATGCCCTGCAGGCGTCGTAACGGTCCAGGAAAAGTCCGCTAACGGATTTGTCAGTGAAAACCGTGGTCTTTTCGGCCAGCCTGCGCACAGGGATTTCAGCGATTTTTGGAGTTTTTCATGCTCGAACAGGCTCAACGCGTCCTCAAGGACATCTTCGGCTACGACAGTTTCCGTGGCCGCCAAGGTGCGATCATTGAGCGCGTGGCCAGTGGCGGCGACGCCCTGGTGCTGATGCCTACCGGCGGCGGCAAGTCGTTGTGCTTCCAGGTTCCGGCCCTGCTGCGCGACGGCCTGGCGGTGGTGGTCTCGCCGCTGATCGCGCTGATGGACGATCAGGTCGCGACCCTGGAGGAACTCGGGGTCGCCGCGGCGGCGCTGAACTCCACCCTGAGCGCCGAACAGCAGCGCGACCTGGCCGCGCGCATCCGGCGGGGCGAAGTGAAGATGCTGTACCTGGCGCCGGAGCGCCTGGTGCAGCCGCGGATGCTGGCGTTCCTGCAGAACCTCGACATCGCCCTGTTCGCCATCGACGAGGCGCATTGCGTGTCCCAGTGGGGGCATGACTTCCGTCCGGAATACCTGCAGCTGGGCCAACTGGCGGAAATGTTCCCCCAGGTGCCGCGCATCGCCCTGACCGCCACCGCCGACAAGCGGACCCGCGAGGAAATCGTCAATCGCCTGCACCTGCAGAACGCCGAGCGTTTCCTCTCCAGTTTCGACCGTCCGAACATCTTCTATCGCATCGTTCCCAAGGAGCAGCCGCGCAAGCAACTGTTGGCGTTCCTCAGCGAACGGCGCAGCGATGCCGGTATTGTCTATTGCCTGTCGCGCAAGAAGGTCGACGAGGTTGCCGCATTCCTCTGCGAGCAGGGCTTCCCGGCGCTGCCCTATCACGCCGGGTTGCCCAGCGAGCTGCGCGCCTATCACCAGAAGCGTTTCCTCAACGAGGAAGGGCTGATCATGGTCGCGACCATCGCCTTCGGCATGGGCATCGACAAGCCCAACGTGCGTTTCGTGGCGCACCTGGACCTGCCCAAATCCCTCGAGGCCTATTACCAGGAAACCGGGCGTGCCGGGCGTGATGGCCTGCCCGCCGATGCCTGGATGGCCTACGGCCTGCAGGACGTGCTGATGCTCAAGCAGATGCTGCAGAATTCCGAGGGCGACGAGCGTCACAAGCGCCTGGAGCAGCACAAGCTCGACGCCATGCTGGCGTTGTGCGAGGAAACCCGCTGCCGGCGCCAGACCCTGCTGGCCTATTTCGACGAAGACATGCCGCAGCCGTGCGGTCATTGCGACAACTGCGTCGATGGCGTGCAGACCTGGGATGCCACCGAGCCGGCGCGCCAGGCGCTGTCAGCGATCTACCGCACCGGCCAGCGTTATGGCGTCGGCCACCTGGTGGATGTGCTGCTGGGCAAGGACACGGAAAAAGTCCGCAGCTTCGGCCATCAGCATCTTTCCGTATTCGGCGTGGGCAAGGCCCGTAGCGAAGGCGAATGGCGCTCGCTGTTCCGCCAACTGGTGGCTCGCGGCCTGGCCGACATCGATCTGGAGGGTTATGGCGGCCTGCGTCTGAGCGACAGCTGTCGGCCGTTGCTCAAGGGCGAGGTGACCCTGGAGCTGCGCCGTGACATAAAGCCGCAGACTGCCGCCAAGAGCAGCACCAGCCAGGCCAGCCAACTGGTACGTGGCGAAGAGCGCGAACAGTGGGAAGCCTTGCGCGCCCTGCGGCGCAAACTGGCGGAAGAACATGGCGTGCCGCCCTATGTCATTTTCCCCGACTCCACCCTGCTGGAAATGCTCCGCAGCCAGCCCGGCTCCCTGGCGGAAATGGCCCGGGTCAGCGGCGTCGGCGCACGCAAGCTGGAGCGTTACGGCGAGGCGTTCCTCGAAGTGTTGGGCGGTCAGGCAGAGGTGCCGAAAGTGGTGGCCGACATCCGCCACGAGCTGATTACCCTGGCCCGCGCGGGCATGACGCCGCTACAGATCGCCGGGCAATTGCAGTGCTCGGAAAAGAATGTTTACACAATGCTCGCCGAAGCCGTGGGCAAGCAGCAGCTGTCCCTGGAACAGGCGCTGGACCTGCCGGAAGACCTGCTCGGCGAGATCCAGGACGCCTTTCTCGACGGCGAAGGCGAGCTGCCCCCGGTGAGCGAAGTGGCCGAGTTGTTCGCCGGCCGCGTGCCGGAAGGTGTGCTGTATTGCGTGCGTGCGGCACTGGAGTCGGAATTCGAGATGTGAGTTGTCCGGCGGCAAGATGTAACGATTCAGTTCATACCAAACCTTGCCACTCGGCAACTGTCATGCTTAGCTGACTAATAATTAGTTTTTCTTAATTTTCAGTCTACTAACTCATGAGTTGTTTATGCCGTTAACCGATCAACACCGTTTTGGCATGCAGTTGGCGCAGATGTCCCGAGGCTGGCGCGCCGAACTGGATCGCCGTCTGGCCGGACTTGGCCTGTCCCAGGCCCGCTGGCTGGTGCTGCTGCACCTCGCCCGTTTCGATGAAGCTCCAACCCAGCGTGAACTTGCCCAGAGTGTCGGCGTCGAAGGACCGACCCTGGCGCGGCTGCTCGACAGCTTGGAAACCCAGGGGCTGGTGCAACGGCAGTCGGTGGTCGAGGATCGCCGGGCGAAGAAGATCGTTCTGTGCGCCCCGGCGCTGCCCTTGATCGAGCAGATCGAAACCATCGCCACGGCCTTGCGCAGTGAGTTGTTCGTCGGTGTCGATGAAGAGGATATGCGGGTATGCATGCGGGTTCACGCGCATATCCTGGCCAATCTGGAAAAGTCTTGAGGCATAACTAGCGCCGCGGATTTTTGAGCTACCGACACCGGCAGACTATAAGAAATACCAGGTCCACAGCGGCATGCGCAGCCAGCGTATCGCCGCTGTGGTCGCTTTCGGTCCTCAAAAAGGGTGCTCATGTTCCAGAGTCTGCTGGCCGCTCTGCGCGGTTTCGTCGGGTCGTCCTGGGTGGCGAAGAATCGTTCCTTGTTCCTGCTGCCGGTGCTGGCGACCTTGTATTCGTCCCTGGCCTCGGCGGTAGGCCTGGGTGAAATCACCGTGCATTCGGCGCTGAACCAGCCGCTGGAGGCGGAGATCGCCCTGGTGCAGGCGCAAGGTCTGGAGGAGGGCGAGTTGGCGGTCAGCCTGGCGACCGCCGGCGAGTTCAAACAGGCCGGTGTCGAGCGCTTGCCGTTTCTCGAAGACTTGCGTTTTACCCCGGTTTTGCAGGGCGAGCGCAGGGTGATCCGGGTGGTGTCGAGCAAGTCGGTGAACGAGCCGTTCCTGGATTTCCTGTTGCAGGTGAACCAGGCCAATGGCCGGCAGTTGCGCGAATACACGCTGCTGATAGATCCCCCGGGAAGCCCCGAGATAGTGCCGGCCCCGGCCAGGGAGGTGGCGAAACCTGAACCGACGATTGCCACCCAGACTCCCCCTGCGGCGGCCAAGGCGGTTGATCCGGTGGCCGGACAGTTGGCGCAAGCCCTGCAGGCCAACCAGCAATTGCAGAACCAGGCTCAAGAGTTGCAGAACACATTGCAGCAACGGGACGAACAACTGGCGCGCCAGCAGCAACAGCTGGTGGAGCTGCAACGTCAGTTGGCCGAAGTCCGGAGCAAGCCTGCTGATAATCCTGCCCCGGCTTCTGCACCTGCGACACTTACCGTCGTCAGTCCACCTCCGCCAGCTGAACAGGCGCCAGAGGCCGAAGGCTCGAATCCCTGGCTGATGCTTGCCGCCTTGCTGCTGACGGCCTTGCTGGTGGTGTTGGTCATGCGTCGCCGTCGTCAGTCCGCAGCCGTAGCGGAAGTACAGATACCCTCCGAGAGCCGGCCCACGCGAACGCTGGCCAGTGCCGTGACGACGGTTGCTGCCCAGGAGCCATTCAGATCAATGCCCTCTGTTACGCCGGTACAGCCCTCGCCCGTGGATCGACTGGCCGATCGCGAGCCATCGATCGATGTCGACTGGGACCTGATCGCACCCTCCGAGCCCTCCAGCACGCCGCCGTCTCCGGCTACCGCGCCGACATCCTTCAATGCCGATTCGATCGTCTGGCGCCTGGAAGAACCAGGCGAGCCAGGCTCCAGCACCCAGGCTGAGTCGGACACCGAGACTCAGAACGTCTGGCCCAGGTTGAGGTAGACCGCTTTCTGGTTGTCGTCGTTGATGCCATAACTGAAGTTCAGCGGCCCCAGCGGCGTGTCGAAACCGAGGAAGATACTGGCGGCGTTGATATAGCCACTGTCGAACTCGTTGTCGTTGTTCCAGGCTCGCCCACGCTCCAGGGAGCCGCCGATATACAGCGGGAAGTCCAGGGGCAGGTAGGAGCGGGGTGTCAGCCGTCGGTAGTAGACGCCCCGCATCAGGCTGATGTTCTGGCCCGAGAGGGCGTCCTCGCGAAAGCCCGACAGCTGGCGGGCTCCACCGAGCACGAAGCTTGAAGTCACCACTTCGGCCTCATCCAGGGTCCGGCCATACCGACCGCCGAGGATAAAGGTGTTCGGTCCGCTGCTCAGGGCCTTGTCCAGTTTGAACTCCCACTGCCGGTAGCGCTTGTCCGAACCCAGGCTGGGTTCGAACTGGCGCAGCGACAGGCCGATGTCCTCGCCCGCGTGGGGGAAGTAGACATTGTCCAGGGAGTCGAACGAGTAGCGCAGTTCGTAGTAGCCCTCGTTGAAGCTTTCGCTGGGCAGGTCCTGGTCGCCGACGCGCACATCGGCCTTGCCCCAGGCCTCGCCGACACCGAAACGGATCTCGCCGCTGTTGCCGATCTGGCGCCCGATATTGAGGCCGAGACCGTAGCGCTCCAGGCGGTATTCGGCGATCGGGTCGTTGTCCAGCACGGCTTCGATGTTCTGCGATTCGATGCCGACATAAGGCGCGATGAAATAGCGCGAGCCGACATCCAGCGGCTGATAGAACTCGCTGTAGAGTTCCTGCTGATCGCCGATCTGCACCCGGGTCAGCCATTCGGCGCCGAGGCTGTTGATGCCGTTGACCCGGTAGCTGGCGCCCAGGTTGAAGGCACTGTCGCCGCGCATGTCGTCGGACAGGTTCAGCCCCAGGCGCAGGTAATCGGTGCCACTGCGTTTGCCCCGGGCGTTGATCACCAGGGTGTGGTCATTGCCTTTGTGGACGACGCGGTATTGCACCTGCTCGAAGTAGTCCAGGCCATACAGCGTGCCCATGTCGGTCTGCAGCCGACCCAGGTCCAGAGGCTCGCCGATGTGCTGGCGGATGTAGTAGCGGATCACGTCGTCGCTGACTTTCGAATCGTTCTCCACCCGGATCGCGGTGATGATCGGGGTGCGCTGGCTGGGCGTTCGCGCGGCGCTGAGGCCGGCATCCATGGACTCGGCCTGGCGCAGCGGTGCCAGGCGTGCGTCGAGGATGCGGGTGGCGCGGTAGCCGGCGTCGATCATTTCCTGGGCGCGGCCGAAGTCGGTGACCCCGAAACTTGCCAGTGGCGGCTGGATCAGCACGTCATTCTTGTGCAGGGTCGCCAGTTGCTCCTCGGAGTTGCGCCGGGTCATCAGGGTGATCGACTGGTTCAGCACATCGACCACGGTCGCCAACTGCTGGCGCGAGCGCAGCGGGGTGCCGATGTCGACCACGATGGCGATGTCCACGCCCATGTCGCGGGCCACGTCCAGCGGAATGTTGTCGGTCATGCCGCCGTCCACCAGCAGCCGGCCATCCATCTCCACCGGGGCGAACACCGCCGGGATCGACATGCTGGCGCGAATCACCCGGGGCAGGTGGCCCTTGCGAAACACCACCTTCTCGCCGCTGGCGATGTCCGTGGCGACCGCGCGGAAGGGGATCGGCAGCTTGTCGAAGTCCCGGGTATCGCTGGCGTGGGCGAGCATGCTTTCCAGCAGCAGCGCCAGGTTCTGGCCCTGGATGACCCCCAGTGGCAGGCCGAGGCTGCCGTCGTCGCGGAAGCTGAGTTTCTGTTTCACCAGGAAGTCGCGGTCATCCTGCTTGCGGCGAAACGGCACGTCAGCCCGGGGCGGGGCGTCGGACAGCGCCTGTTGCCAGTCGATGCTCAGGGCCAGTTTTTCCAGCTCGTCGATCTTGTAGCCTGAGGCGTACAGCCCGCCGATCACCGCGCCCATGCTGGTACCGGCAATCGCATCGATCTTCACGCCTTGCTCTTCCAGGGCCTTGAGCACGCCGATATGCGCCAGGCCACGGGCGGCACCGCCGGACAACACCAGGCCGATCTTCGGCCGTGGTGCCTCGGCGGCGTGCAGGAACACGGGGAGCAAACACAGGATCAGGCAAGACAGCAAACGACGCATCATGGATCTCGGGGCGAGCGATAAAGGCGGCTATTATAACGACGCCCTTGAGCCCAGGAGTCGGCAGCACCATGTCAGAACGTAAACCCGAAGTGGTCATCACCTATTGCACCCAGTGTCAGTGGCTGCTGCGCGCCGCCTGGCTGGCCCAGGAACTGCTGAGCACCTTCAGCGACGACCTGGGCAAGGTGTCCCTGGAACCGGCCACCGGCGGCACCTTTCGCATTACCTGCGACGGCGTGCAGATCTGGGAACGCAAGGCCGATGGCGGTTTCCCCGAAGCCAAGGTGCTCAAACAGCGGGTGCGCGACCAGATCGACCCGCAGCGCGACCTCGGTCACAACGACCGCACTCAGTGAGACGGGGCTTGCGCCGCTACGGTTTTTTTGCTTGAGCCGGACAGGCTGCTGGACACCACAATGGCGAAGATGATCAAGACGCCGCCGATCAGCATGCGCAGCGTCGGCGTTTCGCTGAACAGCAGCCAGGCCAGGGTAATCCCGTAGACTGGCTCCAGGGCGAACACCACCGCCGCGGTGCGGGCCTTGATCACCGCGAGGCTGGCGACGAACAGGCTGTGGGCCAGGCCGGTGCAGAAGATGCCGAGCAGGCTGATCCATAACCAGTCGAGGGCCCGCACCTCGCTCAGCCCTGGGGCCGCCACCGGCAGCAGGCACAAGGCAACCACCAGATTCTGGCACAGCGCCGCCTGCACCGCCGGAATGCGCGCGGAGCTGGCGCGGTTGTTCAGTGACAGCAAGGCGAACAACAGGCCCGATCCCACGGCCCAGAGCAGCCCGCTGGTGGCTTGGCTGGCGAGGTCGAAATCCGGCGTGACCAGCACCAGGCCGACGCTGACCAGGGCCACCAGGACGATTTCGTTGAGGCGAATGCGCTCACGGAAAATCAGCCCTTCGAGGATCACCGTGAAGGCCGGGAAGCTGGCGAAACCCAGGGTAGCGATGGCCACGCCCGCGACTTTCACCGCGATGAAAAAACTCACCCAATGCCCGGCCAGCAACAGGCCGCTGAGCAGCAGGCGCCACCAGTCTGTGGCCTGCAGCCGTTGCCAGCGGATGCTGCTGGCGCAGCGGGCGAAGAACGCCAGGGCGAGCACCGCGAACGCCGCGCGACCAAAAACGATGATGGCCGGCGAAGCGGCGGCGAGTTTGCCGAATACACCGGTGAGGCCGAACATCAATGCGCCGATATGCAGGGCGCCAAGGGCTGTACGCGGAGTCATTTCAATCCTTCAAAACTGTTGAACGGAGCGGTGCCAGTCTAAAAGCCTCGGCAGGACCCGGTCTGTCGCGATCCTCGCGTTTTTTGTCGACAGCCTAGCGCTGGCCTGGCGTGCGCCGCAGTTTGCCGGGGGAGACACCGAATTCGCGCAGCACCGCCGCGGCGAAGGCGCTCTGGGAGCTGTAGCCGACGCGGCTGGCGATTTCGCCGATGGGCAGCGCCGAGTCGCGCAACAGGCCGGCGGCCATGTGCAGGCGCCGGCTGCGGATGTAGTCCATCGGCGTCTGCCCGCATTCGGCGACAAACCGTGCATGCAGGCGAGCGCTGGACAGCCCGGCGATCCGCGCCAGGTCGGCCACCTGCAGCGGGTGGGCGGCGTGTTGGTCGATATGGGCATTCAAGGCGGCGTAGGGCAGGCGTCGACCGCCGACGCTGGCGGGGCTGGCCTGGTTGAGGCTGGCCAGCAACAGCACGGCGCCTTGCTGGGCAATCAGTGGGTCGTTGACCGGGCTGCCAGCCAACCAGTTGACCAGTTGGCTCTGTGCCGTATCAAGGGGCAGGCGTCCGGCGTTGTCGAGCAGGCGGCGACTGGCATTGGCGTGATCGCCCAGTGACTGTACCAGCCAATGTTCGTCGGGCACGTCGAGCACCAGGCAGCGACTGCCGTTGGGGCTGCCGCAGGCATGATGGGCGCCGGAAGGCACCACCACGAAGCTCTGCTGGACCACCTGGCTACCCTGGCCGTCGACCTCGAAGTCGAGCTGGCCCGACAGTCCGAACACCAGTTGCGCGTGTTCATGGCTGTGGACGATCAGGTCGTGGCTGTATTGGCGTAGCGTGAGGATCGGTCTCATCGCAGTCTCCTTGGCAGAACGGCAGTCTACACCGACGACCCGGGGTTCAGCGCTGTCATCGGACTGCCGTATTTCTGTCACAGGCGATTAATCGCTGGGGTGCAAGCTCGCAGAAAATGCAGGAGTGTGCCCATGACCAGTGCCGAACTCGCCAGACCCAGCCGTAAACAACGCGTGCGCACCTTGTGGATTTCCGATGTGCATCTGGGCACCCGGGACTGTCAGGCGGAGCATCTGTCGCAGTTCCTCAAGGGCTATCACGCCGACCGGATCTATCTGGTCGGCGACATCATCGACGGCTGGAAACTGCGCGGCGGCATGTACTGGCCCCAGGCACACACCAATGTGATCCGCCGCCTGCTGACCATGAGCAAGCGTGGCACCGAGGTGATCTATGTCACCGGCAACCACGACGAATTCCTGCGCCGCTATTCGAAGCTGATCCTGGGCAATATCCAGTTGGTGGACGAGGCGGTGCACGTCACCGTCGACGGCCGGCACCTGCTGGTGATCCATGGCGACCAGTTCGATGTCATCACCCGCTACCACCGCTGGCTGGCCTTTCTCGGCGACTCGGCCTACGAGTTCACCCTGACCCTCAATCGCTGGCTGAATCACTGGCGGGCGCGCTACGGCTACGGTTACTGGTCGTTGTCGGCCTACTTAAAGCACAAGGTCAAGACCGCGGTCAGCTTCATCAGCGACTTCGAGGAAGCCATCGCTCATGAATGCGTGAAGCGCGAGCTGCACGGCGTGGTGTGCGGGCACATTCACCATGCCGAGATCCGCAAGGTCGGCGAGGTGGACTACCTCAACTGCGGGGATTGGGTCGAGTCGTGCACCGCCCTGATCGAGCACTGGGACGGCAGCATCGAGCTGTATCGCTTGGCCGATGCCCAGGCGCGGGAGGCGCAGCGTAAGGCCGAATCGGCGAAGGTGGCGGAGCTGGCTTGAGGCTTTGGTTGCCTGATCTGAGGTTATCGCGGGCAAGCCTCGCTCCTACAGAAGCAGGGAGGAGCTTGCCCTCGATGGCCTGCGAAAGCACTCAGGCCGGCGCGTGTTCCTTCATGGCTGCCTTGTAGATCGAGTTTTTCGGCTGGGCGAACAGGCGTTCGAGCATGGGTTCGAAAAAGCTCAGGGGCAGGCTGTCGTAGCTCGGATCGAACGCCGCGGCGTCGTACTTGGCACAGAATTCGGCGGTCTGCAGATACAGCGGATGGTCCTTGAATTGCTCGCGCAGGTGCCGGTCCATGCCCAGGTGATGGAAGAAGTAGTAGCCCTGGAAGATCCCGTGCTTCTCCACCATCCACAGGTTCTCGGGGCTGACGAAGGGCTTGAGGATCGCCGCGGCGATGTCCGGGTGATTGTAGGAGCCCAGGGTGTCGCCGATGTCGTGGAGCAGGGCGCAGACCACGTATTCCTCATCGCGGCCGTCATGCCAGGCCCGGCTGGCGGTTTGCAGCGAGTGGGTCAGGCGGTCCACCGGGAAGCCGCCAAAATCGCCCTCGAGCAGCTTCAGGTGCGCCACGATGCGCGCCGGCAATTGCTTGGCGTAGGCGCTGAAATCCGCGGCGATGATCGCCCAGTCTTCCTGGGTACCATCCTTCATGTGGGTGAAACGGGCGTGAGCGTTCATCGGCAATCCTCTTGTTGTTTTTTGCGCAACGACTGGAGTCTATGCCTTGGATCCAATCCTGCACTGACTGCGCGGGACGGCTTGCTGTCCGTCCAGGCCTAGAACGGCACCTTGCCGATCAGCATGTCGCGGTACATGACAAAATCGCCCACAAGGCTGTAGAGCGGATGCTGGAAGGTGGCCGGGCGGTTCTTCTCGAAGAAGAAATGACCGACCCAGGCGAAGCTGTAGCCGGCCACCGGCAGGGCCAGCAGCAACAGCCAGGCGCCTTTGCCGATGGCGAAGGCGAGGATGAAGATCACCAGGGTCGTGCCAACGAAGTGCAGGCGGCGGCAGGTGCTGTTGCTGTGTTCGCTCAGGTAATAGGGATAGAACTCGGCGAAGCTGTTGAATTGCTTGATGTTATCCACGACTGCGATCTCTGTGGTTGTTGTTCTGCCAGCGGGATGCTCTGCGGGGAGCTTATTTGAGTCTAGAGTCATCAATGGCTGGGGCCAGTGACAATAGGCGCCACTTTAGTATCCTTGGGAAATCGGCCGTGGCATGCGGCTCATCATGTAAAAGAACCCACCATGAGCGAACGAACGACTTCTGCAAGCTGGGCGATGGGAATTGTCAAAGCTCTGGAGATGGACGGCCTGGATTGCCGTGCATTGTTCAAGCAGATCGGGCTCGACTACGCGGCGTTGGACGACCCGGACGCACGCTTCCCCCAGGACTCGATGACCCGTCTCTGGCAACGTGCGGTGGAGCAGTCCGGCAACCCGGCGATCGGCCTGAACATGGGCAAGGTGGTGCGACCGGCCTCCTTCAACGTGGCCGGGTATGCCCTGATGTCCAGTCGTACCCTGTCCGAGGGGTTCCAGCGTCTGGTGCGCTACCAGCGGATCATCGCGGAAAGCGCCGATCTGAGTTTCCGACTTTTACCTGAAGGTTATGCGCTGATTCTGACGGTGCACGGCGATCATCTGCCGCCGACCCGGCAAAGTACCGAAGCCTCGCTGGCCTGTGCGCTGGCGCTGTGTGGCTGGTTGACCGGGCGTACGCTGCAGCCGCGCCAGGTATTGATGCAGGGGGCTGTGCCGGTCGATCTGGAGCCCTACAAGCAGGCGTTTCATGCGCCGCTGGTGTTCAACGCGCCTTACGATGCATTGATTTTCGAGCGTGCCGATATGGAAGCGCCATTGCCGACCGCCAATGAGGCCATGGCGTTGCTGCATGACCGCTTCGCCGGTGAGTACCTGGCGCGGTTCTCCGAAAGCCGGGTGACGCACAAGGCGCGTCAGGCGCTGTGCCGGTTGTTGCCCCAGGGCGAGCCGAAGCGCGAAGCCGTGGCCCAGACCCTGCACCTGTCCCAGCGCACCTTGCAACGGCGGTTGCAGGAGGAGGGCACCAGTTTCCAGACCCTGCTCGACGACACCCGTCGTGAGCTGGCCGAGCAGTACCTGGCACAGCCGAGCATGACCCTGCTGGAGATTGCCTATCTGTTGGGGTTTGCCGACCCGAGCAACTTTTTCCGCGCTTTCCGTCGCTGGTTCGATGCCACGCCCGGCGAATACCGGGCGCGGTTGCAGGAGTCCGGGGTCGCGATCAGTGACGCCAGAATGCCGGAATACACAACACGAATACGGTGATGATCTCCAGCCGGCCGAGCAGCATGCCCAGGGACAGAATCCACTTGGCGGCGTCCGGCAGGGTGGCGAAGTTGCCGGCCGGGCCGATGGTTTCGCCCAGGCCCGGACCGACCCCCGACACCGTACTGGCCGCGCCGGTCAGGGCGGTCATCCAGTCCACCCCCAGTAGCGACAGTGCCAGGGCAATCACGCAGATGGTGATGGCGAAGAAGAACGAGAAGGTCAGGATCGAACGGACGATTTCCTCGTCGAGGCGGTGTCCGTTGTACTTCTGCTTGATTACCGCGCGCGGGTGGATCAGCTGGTTCAAGTTGGCCTTGAGCAGGATATAGGCGACCTGGAAGCGGAAAATCTTGATCCCGCCGGCGGTCGAGCCGGAACAGCCGCCGACGAAGCCCAGGTAAAAGAACAGCATCAGCGAGAAGTTGCCCCACAGGCTGTAGTCGCCCAGGGCGAAACCGGTGGTGGTGACCACCGAGGTGACGTTCAGCGCGACGTGACGCAGGGCTTCCAGCCAATGCAGCTGGGTGGTCCACCAGTACCAGGTGCCGAGCACCAGCCAGGTCACCAGCAGCATGCCGAGCAGGCCCTGGACCTGCTGGTCCCTGATCAGCGCCCGGCGGTTGCCGCGCAGGGTGGCGACGTACAGGGTGAACGGCAGGCTGCCGAGGATCATGACCACCACCGCTACCCAGTGCACCGCCGGTTGCGGCCAGTGCGCCAGCGAGGCGTCGGAGGTGGAGAAACCGCCGGTGGAAATCGCCGACATCGCATGGTTGATTGCGTCGAACAGGCTCATCCCGGCCCACCAGAAGGCCAGGCTACCGAGAATGGTGATGCCGACATAGGCTGCCACGATCAGCCGCGCCACCATGTGCGAGCGCGGCATGACCTTTTCCGAGCGGTCCGAGGATTCGGTCTGGAACAGGCGCATGCCACCGATGCGCAGCAGCGGCAGGATCGCCACCGCCATGCCGATGAAGCCGATGCCGCCGAGCCAGTGCAGCAGGGAGCGCCACATCAGGATGCCCGGCGACATGTTGTCCAGGCCGCTGAGTACGGTGGCGCCGGTGGCGGTGATGCCGGACATGCTTTCAAAGAAGGAGTCGGTGTAGCTGATGTGCTGGGTCAGCAAAAACGGCAGGGCGGCGAAGATACACACCACCAGCCAGCTGGACACCGTCAGCAGGTACATGTCCCGCGGACGCAGGTGCACGTGTTCCGGGCGCCCCGGGATCACCAGGGCCAGGCCGGCGACGAAAGTGATCATGCTGGCCCAGAGGAACGACGGCAGGTCGCCGGTGCGCTCGAACAGCACCAGCGTCGCCATCGGAATGACCATGGCGATGGCCAGGGTGATCAGGAAAATGCCGATGATGAAACCAATGATCCGTAGGGTCGGCAACGCCATGAGGTCCGCTCGGGGCTGATAAGGAGGGCGCCATTCTACCTGCGGCGCAGAGCATGTAAACCGGCACCCGGAAGGCACTTATCGGTAGAATGGCCGGACATTTTTTTCAGGAGGTGGCCGATGGAGGCTCTCGACGCATTGCTCAACCGTGTTTCCGTACCGCGCCTGGTGGACCCGGCGCCGACAGCGGCGCAACGCGAAGCGCTGTTCGCAGCGGCATTGCGCGCCCCGGATCATGGCCAGTTGCGGCCTTGGCGCTTTCTGACGGTGGAAGGCGCGGCCCGTGAGCAACTGGGCGAGCTGCTGGTGGAGGCGGTGCAGTTGCAGGGTGGCGAAGTGACCCAGGCCGCCCTGGACAAGGCCCGCGCCATGCCGCTGCGCGCGCCGTTGGTGGTGGTTGTGGTGGCCCGCTTGCAGGAGCACGTCAAGGTGCCGAAGTCGGAGCAACGGCTGGCGGCCGGCTGTGCCGCCCACGGTATTCTGCTGGCGGCCTACGCCCAGGGTGTCGGTGCGGTGTGGCGTACCGGCGAGCTGTCCTATTCGCCCCATGTGGCCAAGGGCCTTGGCCTGGGCGAAGGCGAAGAAATCATCGCCTTCCTGTACCTGGGCACGCCGCTGAACGAGCCACGGGTCGCGCCCAAGGTGGATACGGCGGAGTTCGTCAGTGCCTGGTCGGGCAAGGCCTGATCCTAAAATTGGGCAGTAGTTGATAGCCAATCGCGGGCAAGTCGGATCGCCGCCCGCTCGCTCCTACAGGTTGGTGCCGTTCGCTAAATGGGTGAACGACGCGAGTCTGTAGGAGCGAGCTTGCTCGCGATGGGGCTCAAGGCTGAACCACGGCCCCAGGCACCAACGGCAACTCCAGGCTGGCGATAAAACCGCCCTGGGGATGATTGTCCAGCGTCAGGCTGCCGCCATGGCGTTCCGCGGCGCGCCGGGCGATGGCCAGGCCCAGCCCGTGACCCGGCGCGGTCTGCCCGGGGGCGCGGTAGAAGGGTTCGCCCAACAGGCGCAAATGTTCGGCCTCCACCCCGGGACCGTGATCCCTCACGCTGAGCAGGATCCGGTCTCCCTGACGCAATGCCTGCACTTCGATCGGCTGTCCGGCCGGGTTGAAGCGCTGGGCATTGCGCAGCAGATTGTCCACCGCCCGTTCGATCATGGTCGGCCAACCCTTGAGGCTGAGCTGCGATTCGGCCTGGATTTTCACCGGCTGTTCCGGGCACGCCAGTTGGGCATCCTTCTGCAGGTTGCCGAGCAGCGCGTTGAGGTCCACCTCTTCGGCGCTGGCGTTGTCGGCATCGACCCGGGCCAGAACCAGGATTTCGCTGATCAGCGCTTCCAGGCGATCGCACTCGCGGGTCAGGCGCGGCCACAGGCGTTCGCGTTCCTCGGCCGTGGCGCGTTCGGCCAGCGCCAGGGCGATGCGCAAGCGCGCCAGCGGCGAACGCAGCTCGTGGGAGACATCGCGCAGCAGCTGGCGCTGGCTGCCGATCAGGCTTTGCAGGCGCGAACCCATGCGGTTGAAGTCCTTGGCCAGCACACCGAACTCGTCGCGGCGAGCGGCCAGGCGGGCCAGGCTGTTCTGCTGGTAGGTGGTTTGCCCCAGGTCATGCACCGCACCGCGCAAACGGCTGAGGGGGCGGGTGATGGACAGGGTCACCAGCAGGCTGAACAGGGTCAGCACCACCAGCGCGATGGTCAGGGCGCTCAGCGGCCACAGCAGGCTGTCGCGGTGCCAGGCGTCCAGTTCCGGGTGGGGAATGCGGTAGATCAGCAGGTAGGTGTCGCCGGTTTTCGGGCTGGTGTACTCGGCGGTCAGGCGCCGCCAGGGCAGGCGCCGGTCATCGTTGTTCTGCCGGGCTTCGAAGGCTGCCGCACGGCGCGGGAAGGTGCCGCGGACCACCGGGTCGCCGGCTTCGTTCAGTACCTGTACGTTGACGTGGTACTGGTGCTTGCGCTGCTCCAGGATCTCCTGGGCGGCGTCTTCGCCCTGTTCTTCGTAGGTGCGCGTCCACTCCTCGGCCAGGGTATTGAGGCCCGGATGGCGACTGAGGATCCAGGCATCCTGGTTCAGCATGTGCCCAAGCAGAATCGACAGCCCTGCAACCAGGGTGATGGCCAGCCAGAAGCTGGCGAGGATGCGCCAGAACAATGAACGCACGGGAAGTCCTCAAACAAGGAAAGCCCAGTGGGAGCGCCACTGGGCTGTGGGATAAGCGCTAGTGCATTATTGCGCTTTTTGCGGTTGTTGCGCTTTCCAGGCCTTGAATTCGGCCCATTCGGCGCGGCGCTCGGCGTGTTTCTTCTGGATGGCGTCAAACTCTTTCTGCTGTTCCGGCTTGAGCAGGGCGCGGATATCCGCCTCGGTTTTCTGGCGCTTGGCGGCGATCTCGTCCTTCATCGCCTTCTGGTCGGCCGGCGACAGTTTTTCCAGGTACTTCTGCACCAGCTCTTTGCGTTCGTGCATCTGCTCACCCATCAGCTTGCGGATCTGCTGACGCTGTTCGTGGCTCAGGTCCAGCTGGCTGTAAGGGCCTTTGCCCCGCATGTGTTCGCTGTGGCGCGGGCCATCCATCGGACCCATGGGGCCTGCGCCTTCCGGCATGGCCATGGCCACGGTCGGCAGGGCGGCGGCGAACATCAGAGCGATCAGGGTCTTGCGCATGGTGTATCTCCTTGTCTCATTCCCGGTCAGTTCCGGATGTGTGCAGATTACGGAGATCAAGGTCAGCGGCGGTCAGCGAAGGGTAAAGCTTGGGTAAAGACGTTTTTTGGCGAAACTGACATAACTGAGCGCTGCGCATTCTGTAGCCGCTGCCGCAGGCTGCGATCGAGTGCGTAGCACTCGCAAAGAAGGGCGGCGGTTTCTTTCAGATGGAACGAAGTGTTCGTCTTCGCGCCCGTTCCGGTCGTTCGCAGCCTGCGGCAGCGGCTACAGGGAGCAACTGAACGGTTCAGAGGCTGTAGTAGTAGCCACGGCTGCGCAGGGCGACGATGCGCGGGCGGCCGTCGGGGTGCGGGCCGATCTTCTTGCGCAGGTTGCTGACGTGCATGTCCAGGCTACGGTCGTACAGGGTCAGCTTGCGGCCCAGGGCAATTTGCGCCAGCTCCTGCTTGTCCAGCGGTTCGCCCGGTTGCTTGAGCAAGGCTTCCAGCAGGCGGCTTTCGGAAACGGTGAGGGTGATGTCCTGTTCGTCGATGCTGACCACGCCGCGTACCGGGCTGAAGCACAGGTCGCCCAGCTCCATCTGGCTGGACACCGCGGTCGGGTGACTGCGGCGCAGCACGGCGCGCAAGCGGGCCGTCAGTTCACGCGGGTCGCAGGGCTTGGCCAGGTAGTCGTCGGCGCCCAGCTCCAGGCCGAGGATGCGGTCCAGGGGCTCGCCGCGGGCCGAAAGCATCAGCACCGGCAAGTCGGGGTGGTCGTTGCGCAACTGCTTGAGCAGTTCCAGGCCGCTGCCGTCGGGCAGCATCACGTCCAGCACCACCGCCGCCGGAGCGTGATCGGCCAGGGCGCGACGGGCACTGTGGCCATCGTGGCAGGCCCGTACCTGAAAACCTTCCTGGCCCAGCCAGCTGGTCAGGAGTTCGCAGAGTTCCTGGTCATCGTCAATCAGTAACAGGTCGCTCATGAATCACTCAATTTAGCCATTGTCGACGCTTTCTATGTCCACCACTGGCGAAGATACCGCAGAGCAGGGCCAATAGCGCTACCCCGGCGCCGGTGACGAACCATTGCTGCTGATCGGTCAGCAGGCGCGGCACGGAACTGGCCTGGACTTCGCGCAGTTGCAGCTTGAGGCGCTGGTTCTCTTGGCGCAGGCGGCTCAGCTGGGCGTTTTCACGCTCGCTGTCGGCGCCCTGCAATTGCCGGGTCAACTCTTCGCGCTGGCGCTCGCTGTCTTTCAGGCGCAGCTGCAATTCGTTGATCTGGCTGCCGGCACTCAGGGACAAAGGCGTGGAATGCCCCGGGTCCGCGGTTTCTTCGGCGGAGGCGCTCGCCCCGATCGTTAACATGACCAACAACAGGCACAACAGACCTTGGCGCATCGGAACTCCTGATTCCAATCGAGTGTTGGGCAAGTTGTCGGCAGTCAAACGGGAATAATGAGCGATTGAGAGCGCGATGAACCGATAAGGTTCACCGCGGAGGAGAGGATTTACGGCAGGACTTGCTTGAACGGCTTGACCAGGACGCTGGCATAGACACCGGCGGCGACGTAAGGATCGGCATCGGCCCAGGCCTGGGCGGCGCTCAGCGAGTCGAATTCGGCGACGATCAGGCTGCCGGTGAAACCCGCGGCACCGGGATCATTGCTGTCGACGGCAGGGTGTGGCCCGGCCAGTACCACGCGACCTTCGGCCTTGAGCTGCTGCAACCGCTCCAGATGCGCCGGGCGCGCGGCCAGGCGGTTTTCCAGGGAGTTGGCGACGTCTATAGCAATGATTGCGTAAAGCATGTCAGTCCTCGGTTTTCGAAGTGGTGGGTTCGGTGTCGTGAAGATGGCGCGACAGGTAGATGCCCTGGCCGACCAGGAACAGCACGGTCATGCCCAGGCTGCCGAAGACCTTGAAGTCGACCCAGATGCTCTGGAAGGTGAAGGCAACGAACAGGTTGGCGGCGCCGCAGAACAGGAAGAAGGCGATCCAGGCGATGTTCAGGCGGGTCCAGACCGGGTCCGGCAGGGTCAGCGCGTGGCCCATGATGCGCTTGATCAGCAGGCGGTCACCGATGAAATGGCTACCGATAAAGGCCAGGGCGAACAGCCAGTTGACCACCGGCGCCTTCCATTTAAGGAAGGTTTCGCTGTGGAAGGCCAGGGTCAGGCTGCCGAACACCAGGCAGGCGACCAGGGTCAGCCACTGGCTTTTCTCCAGCTTGCGCTGGGAGATGAACAGCGCGCCGTATACCACCAGGGAACTGATGATCAACACCGCCGTGGCGCTGTAGATACCGCCTAGGGTCACTTGTTGACCGGCAATGTCGACGACTCGGGGATCGATTTTGTAGACGATGAAAAACAGGAACAGCGGGATGAAGTCGATGAATTGTTTCACAGTGGCAGCCAGAAGCAGGATGTGGCGGCATAATAACAAACATCCATGGCAGCGAAAGCGCCAGCTGACTTGAGGTTGAACAGTCCCGTGAATGTTGATTTGCACTGCCACAGCACGGCCTCCGATGGCGCCCTGGCGCCCGCGGCTCTGGTTGCGCGTGCGTTCGAGAAAGGCGTGCGAGTCCTGGCCCTGACCGATCATGACACCCTGGAAGGCCTCGACGAGGCTCGCTTCGCGGCGCAGGAACTGGGGATGCAGCTGGTCAATGGCGTTGAATTGTCCTGCACCTGGGGTGGGGCGACCATTCATGTGCTGGGTTACGGTTTCGACGTCAATGCGCCGTCGTTGGTCGAGGCCATCGGCAAATTGCACGACGGTCGCTGGCTGCGTTCCGAAGAAATAAGTCGCAAGCTCGCGCTCAAAGGCATGCCGGGTGCCCTCGAAGGGGCCCGGGCGATCCAGCAGGAACTGGGCGACAGCGGCAATGCGCCGGCCCGGCCGCACTTCGCCGATTACCTGGTGCGCGCCGGTTTCGTGAAGGACCGCGCCGAAGCCTTTCGCAAGTGGCTGGGGGCCGGCAAGCTGGGCGACGTCAAGCAGCACTGGCCGACCCTCGAGGAAACCGTCGAGACGTTACGCGCAGCGGGGGCCTGGGTCAGCCTGGCCCATCCCTGGCATTACGATTTCACCCGCAGCAAACGTCGCCGCCTGATTGCCGACTATATTCAAGCAGGTGGCCACGCGATCGAGGTGGTCAACGGCCACCAACCCGCCGAGCAGGTGGGCAGCCTGGCCATCCTTGCTCGGGAGTTCGGTCTGCTGGTGAGCGCCGGCAGTGATTTTCATGGCCCTGGAGGCTGGTCCGAGATAGGCGAGTATCGCCCTGTTCCGGAGGATCTGCCGCCGCTCTGGTGTCGGTTCAAACATGACCCAATTATTGCCGCCGTCTGAACAGGTAGAGAATGTGAGTCAATTTTTCCAGATTCATCCGGAAAACCCGCAACCGCGCCTGATCAAACAGGCTGTCGAAATCATCCGCTCAGGTGGCGTGGTGATCTACCCGACCGACTCGTCCTACGCCATTGGCTGCCAGATCGGCGACAAGAGCGCGGTCGAGCGCGTGCGGCGCCTGCGGCAACTGGATGACAAACACAACTTCGCGCTGATCTGCAGCGACCTGTCGCAGCTGGGCCTGTTCGCCAAGATCGATACCGGTACCTTTCGCCTGCTCAAGGCTCATCTGCCGGGGCCTTACACCTTCATCCTCAACGCCACCCGCGAAGTGCCGCGGCTGTTGCTGCACCCGAAGAAACGCACCATCGGCCTGCGGGTGCCGAGCCATCCGATCGCCCTGGCGCTGCTGGCCGAACTGGGCGAGCCGCTGATGAGCGTCAGCCTGATCATGCCCGGCGAAACCGAGCCGATGAACGACCCTTATGAAATGCGCCAACTGCTCGAGCATCAGGTCGACCTGATCATCGATGGCGGTTTTGGCGGCATCATGGCCTCCACCGTGATCAACCTGGCCGATGGCGAGCCGGAAGTGATCCGTATCGGCTGCGGCGACCCGGCTCCCTTCATGGTCGAGGCCTGAATGTCCGCAGTGGAACACGTTGACGACCAGGCCGGAGCGCAGCAGGAGCTGCCCTTTGCGATGGTCTACGGCCAGGCGGTCATGGAAATGCCGCTGGACCTGTACATCCCGCCGGACGCCCTGGAAGTCTTTCTCGAAGCCTTCGAAGGCCCGCTTGACCTGCTGCTGTACCTGATCCGCAAACAGAACATCGACATCCTCGACATCCCGGTGGCGGAAATCACCCGCCAGTACATGGGCTATGTCGAGTTGATGCAGTCGGTGCGCCTGGAGCTGGCCGCCGAGTACCTGGTGATGGCGGCCATGCTGGCCGAGATCAAGTCGCGCATGCTGTTGCCGCGCTCGGCCGAGGTGGAAGAGGAAGAGGAAGACCCGCGCGCCGAACTGATCCGCCGCCTGCAGGAATACGAGCGCTTCAAGGCCGCCGCCGAAGGCATCGACGGCCTGAGCCGGGTCGGCCGCGACGTCATAGTGCCCAAGCTCGACGCCCCGGAAGCCCGGGCGCGCAAGCTGCTGCCGGATGTCGCCCTGGAAGAGGTGCTGATGTCCATGGCCGAGGTGTTGCGCCGTGGCGACATGTTCGAAAGCCATCAGGTCAGCCGCGAGGCGCTGTCCACCCGCGAGCGCATGAGCGAGGTGCTGGAGCGGCTCAAGGGCGGTGGTTTTGTGCCTTTTGTCGAGCTGTTCACCGCGGAAGAAGGACGCCTGGGGGTGGTTGTGACCTTCATGGCGGTCCTCGAGCTGGTCAAGGAATCCCTGGTCGAGCTGGTACAGAATGAGCCTTTCACGGCTATCCATGTGCGGGCGCGAGCCGAATAACGAGCTGAAACAATGAATCTGAATGAACCCCGCGAGCTGGCGCCGCTGCTTGAAGCCTTTCTGTTGGCCTCGGGAAAACCGCAATCCATGGAGCGCCTGTTCGAGCTCTTCGAGGAAGGCGAGCGGCCAGACCCCGCGGTCTTCAAGAAAGCACTGACCATTCTGGGCAAGTCCTGCGAAGGGCGGGCCTTCGAACTCAAGGAAGTGGCCTCCGGTTATCGCCTGCAGGTGCGGGAAAAATTCGCGCCCTGGGTCGGCCGGCTATGGGAAGAGCGGCCCCAGCGTTACTCCCGGGCGATGCTGGAAACCCTGGCGCTGATTGCCTACCGCCAGCCGATCACCCGTGGCGAGATCGAGGATGTGCGGGGCGTGGCGGTCAACAGCCAGATCGTCAAGACCCTGCTGGAGCGCGAGTGGATTCGGGTGGTCGGCTACCGTGACGTGCCGGGCAAGCCGGCGATGTTCGCCACCACCAAGGCGTTTCTCGATCACTTCAACCTGAAGAACCTCGACGACCTGCCGCCGCTGGCCGAGCTGCGCGAGATCGAAACCGAGCCGGTCCTCGACTTCGACGACGCGCCGGTGCCCGCCAGCCTGCAAGCCCTGGCCGACGCCAGCGCCGAGCCGGAAGAACCGAAGGAAGAGACCAGTTTCCACACCTTGCTGCTGGAGCTGGACTCGATGGAGGAGGGGATCAAGACCGACTTCGACGATCTGCATCGCGATGGCGCGGTGGATTCGTCCGGGGACGATTTTGTTGCCGACGCCGAGGTGGACGCCGGGATCGACCCCGAAGCGCAAACTCGTACCGAAGCCGAAGCCGAAGCCGAAGCCGAAGCCGAAGCCGCGGTGCCAATCGAGCACGACGCGGAGCTGGAAGCCGAGCACGAGGCCGAACTCGAAGCGGACGCAGGCGACGAGCAGGAACAAGAAGCCGATGACGATGTGCTCGGCGTCGCCGAAGCCCGCGCCAAGCTGCTGGCCGCCGTGGCAGCACTGGAACCGCCGGCTCCGGAGCTGAGCGACGAAGAGGCCGAAGCCCTGGCGCTGGCCGAGGCCATCGAGAACGAAAGACGCCTGCTGGAAGACGACT
>NZ_JACNAC010000058.1:0-41365 GCF_017349775.1 Pseudomonas sp. GW460-12-10-14-TSB1 | reverse complement strand
AGAGCATCGTCATCGATGGTGGCCTGACGGTGCGCTGGCCGGATTGAACCCGCCCGATGGGCATCGGTTTTCGCTCGTAGCCGCTGCCGAGCCCGCGAGGCTGCGAAAAGGTCCGCAGGACCTTGCTTGACGATCTCTGGTCAAACACCAGGGTCCTTAAGACCGCCGCGGCCGCTGCTACGTCGGTATGCCGCCCAACCCGTTCGCGGCCTGCGGCAGCGGCTACGGGGTTCCAACTTTTCAAGGAGTGCTGCACATGCAACATCTGCACAACCGTCGCGCTGTGATCACCGGCGCTGGCAGCGGCATCGGTGCCGCCATCGCCCGGGCCTACGCCGTGGCCGGCGCACGCCTGCTGCTGGCCGACCGCGATCCGGCGCGCCTGGCCGAGAGTGCCCAGGCCTGCCGCGAACTGGGGGCCGAGGTCTTCGAGTGCGTGGCTGATGTCGGTAGCGTCGAAGGCGCCCAGGCCGGGGTCGATGCCTGTGTCGAGCACTTCGGCGGCATCGATATCCTGGTGAACAACGCCGGCATGCTGACCCAGGCGCGCTGCGTCGACCTGAGCATCGAGATGTGGAACGACATGCTGCGGGTCGACCTCACCAGCGTCTTTATCGCCAGCCAGCGGGCCTTGCCCCACATGCTGGCGCAGCGCTGGGGACGGATCATCAACGTCGCCTCGCAACTGGGGATCAAGGGAGGCGCCGAGCTGACCCACTACGCCGCGGCCAAGGCCGGGGTCATCGGCTTCACCAAGTCCCTGGCCCTGGAAGTGGCCAAGGACAATGTGCTGGTCAACGCCATCGCCCCGGGGCCGATCGAGACGCCGTTGGTGGCCGGCATCAGCAGTGCCTGGAAAACCGCCAAGGCCGCCGAGTTGCCCCTGGGCCGTTTCGGCCTGGCGGATGAAGTGGCGCCCACCGCGGTGCTGCTGGCCAGCGAGCCGGGGGGCAACCTGTTTGTCGGCCAGACCCTGGGCCCGAACTCCGGCGACGTCATGCCATGAAGGAGGGCTGAGCATGTGCGGGTTATGCGGGCTGTTGGGTGAAGACGCGCACTGGAGCGATCCGCTGGGGGATGAACTGCCCCGGCGCCGCGAGCGCTTGCGCAGGATCGCCGCGATCAACCGGGTACTGGCGCCGTTCCGGCTCAAGGTCGAGGACTTCCAGGGTTCGGCCTATCTGCTGTTGGGGGCCACTGGCCGCCAGGAACTGGCCAGTGGCCTGGAGCAACTCTGGAGCCTGGCCGAGTCCATGCTCGGCCGGCCCCTCGATCCTCTCGACCCCGTGGTCCTCAAGCACCTGGAGCAACAGCCATGAGCATGCCCCTGAACGTCATCACCGGGTTTCTCGGCAGCGGCAAGACCACCCTGCTCAATCGCCTGTTGCGGGACGAAAGCCTGGGGGACACGGCGCTGCTGATCAACGAGTTCGGCGATATCGGCATCGATCACCTGCTGGTGCAGGAGGTGGCGCCGGACACCGTGCTGCTGCCCAGCGGCTGTGTCTGCTGTTCGATTCGCGGCGAGCTGAAAGAGGCGCTGCTGGGGCTCCTGGCGCGGCGTAGCCGAGGTGAGATCCCGGCCTTTCGCCGGGTGTTGCTGGAGACCACCGGGCTGGCCGACCCGGCACCGATCCTGGCCACGGTGAACAACGATCCGCAATTGCGTGGGCGGGTGCATATCGGCCTGCTGGTGACCCTGGTGGATGCCAGCCACGCGGCGTTGCAGGAACGCCTGCACCCGGAGTGGCTGGCCCAGGTAGCGGCCGCGGACCGCTTGCTGCTGAGCAAGACCGACTGCGTCGACGAGGCGACCCGGGCGGCCTTGCGTGAGCATTTGCAGCGGCTCAATCCGGGGGCGCCACTGTTGCTCGCCGAGGAGATCCAGAGCGGCGATCAGCTGTTGCTGGGGCAGGGACTGCGCGGCGTGACAGCCGAGCGGGAAGTGGCTCGCTGGCAGTTGCAGCGGCCGCTGCAAGCCAATGCGCCGCAGCATGGCGCGGCAAAAGTTTGCAGTCTGGAGTTCGACCGACCGCTGGATTGGGTGGGCTTCGGGGTCTGGCTGTCGATGCTGCTAAGATGCCACGGCGAACGCATTCTGCGGGTGAAAGGATTGCTCAACGTCAACGCCAGCCAGGCCCCCATCGTCATTCATGGCGTGCAGCATTGCCTGCATGCTCCCGTGCACCTGTCGCGCTGGCCAGGTGCCGATCATCGCTCGCGGCTGGTGTTTATCCTGCGTGGGCTTGAGCCCGAGCAACTGCGCCGTTCCTTCGAGGTGTTTGCCCGCAGCTTCGCTCCGGCCGCCAGGGAGTGTGCCTGATGACAGAGACGCAACCGGTCACCCTGCGGGTACTGGGCACCTCGGTGACCTTGCTCGAATCCCTGCGGGTGCGTGCCGAACAGGACCTGGGCATCCGCCTGGTGTATCAAGTGCACGACGTGGAGCAGGCCCAGCGCATCGCGGTGATGCAGCCGGACAGCTACGACCTTTACGACCAGTGGTTTCACAACGTCGATTTCGTCTGGCCGGCCCAGGCGATCCAGCCCATCGACACCCGGCGCATTGCCCTGTGGCACGAAATCAATGACCTGCCCAAGCGCGGGCGGCTGTCCCCTGGCGACCGTCTGGGCAGTGGCAGCGTGCCCTGCGAGCGTCTCTACGTGCAGCACGACGGCAGCCTGGGCAGTGCGGTCAGCGAGCGCATCAGCATGCTGCCCCTGACCCACAACGCCGACAGTTTTGCCTACCGCCCGGAGCGCCTGCCGGCGGGCTTTTCCAGCGCAAACGAGAGCTGGGGCTGGTTGCTGGAGCCAGCCTGGAGCGGGCGCATCGCCTTGCAGAGTGACGCCGCCATTGGCGCCCTGGATGCCGCCCTGGCGGTTCAGGGCTGTGGCCTGGCGTCGTTCAAGGACATTGGCAACCTGAGCATCGAAGAGATCGACCGGTTGGCAGAGATTCTGGTGCGCAAGCAACGCGAAGGGCATTTCGCTGCGTTCTGGTCGGACGATGAAGAAGCCGCGCAACTGATGCTCAGCCCGCGCATCGATATCCAGAGCCTGTGGTCGCCGACCCTGATGCACCTGCACCGCGCCGGGGTCAAATATCGCCTGGCGGTGCCCCGGGAAGGCTACCGTGCCTGGTTTGGTGGTTTGTCGTTGTCGCGCCATGCCCGGGGTGCGGTGCTCGACGCGGCCTATGCCTATCTCAACTGGTGGCTGTCGGGCTGGCCCGGTGCGGTGATGGCACGCCAGGGCTACTACATCGGTAACCCGGCGCGCAGCCGCGATCACCTGAGCAGCGCCGAGTGGGATTACTGGTACGCCGGCAAACCGGCCCGGGAAGAGCTGCCGGGCAGTGACGGCGAGCCACTGATCGATATCGGCGAAACCCGTGATGGCGGCTCCTACCAGCAGCGCATGGGGCATATCGCGGTGTGGAACTCGGTGATGGACGAGCACAACTACCTGGTGCGGCGCTGGGGGGATTTTCTCCGGGCGGGCAGAGCAGCAGGCAGGGGGAAAGGCTAGAGCGCCCGAAGGCATCTCAGTGGTTTTCAGGGGGGAGGTCGATCTTGGCCCGGCAGGTGCGGAGCCTGCTCGTGATCTGCATGCTGCGGTGCATCGAATGCACCGCAGCCGGATACAGTCAGAAGAACCGCGTCACGCTGATCTTGGCGTTACGCCCAAGGCTGGAGGCGTTTTCGCCGCTCAGGGGCGGGCGGTAATCGCGGTTGAACATGTTGTCCAGGGTGAAGTTGACCTCGGTGCCCTTGAGGTACGGCTGCTGCGGTTTCCAGTTGGCGAACAGGCCTTGCACGTTGTATCGCTTGTTCTCGTACTGGTCCCAGTAGGAATCGCCCGAGGCGCTGGCCGGGCCGCTCGGGTAGATGTCGCTCGGTACCCGGTCGGTCTGGCGTACCCACTGGCCCTGCCAGCCCACTTGCGCGTCCCACTGCGGGATTTTCACCCCCAGGGTGGCGACCCACTTGCGTGGCGGGATGTCCCGGGCCCAGACATTCGGCCCCCAGGGGTTGGTGTAGGCGCCTTCATGCTTGCCGGTGATCCAGGAGTAGGACAGCGAGCCGAACAGGTAGGTCGAATCGTAGAAGCTCTCGACCTCGAAGCCCTTGATGGTCAGGTCGCCGATATTGCGGTAGACCCCGATGGTCGGCTGGTTGCACACCTGGCCGATGTTCTTGCCGCTGCTCAGTTGCTCGGGGCAGCCGATCCCGAGGTTCTTCATGATTTCGTCCTTGATCTCATTGCGGAACACCGTGGTGCGGATCTGCACGGTATCGGCATCGCTGAACACATCGGAGAAGCTGGTGATGTTACCGGCGCGCAACGCGGTGATGCGCTCCGGGTCGAGGTCGCGGCTGGTGGACGAGCGGGTGGTGCCGGCCGCCTGGACTTCGTACTGCTCGTCGATCACCGGCGCGCGCCAGGTCTTGCTGTAGTCGGCGAACAGGGCGAATTGCGGGGTGACCGTCCAGAACGCCGACAGCCGTGGCGACCAGCCGGTGTAGGTCTTGTCGCCGTAATCGTGACCGACCACCGGGTTGGGGCTGTTGTAGACCGACGCGTCGTTTTTCTGCCCGCGGTTGCGCACATGGTCGTAGCGCAGGGACGGGGTCAGGGTGAAGTTGCCCAGGGTGATGGCGTCCTGGATATAGAAGGCGTTGTTGTCGACCTTGCCATGGGGCATGAAGCCCGGTTGGTAATGCCCGTAGTTGTACTTGGGCACCTCATAGGTCTTGCCCGGCATCCACATGTCCACTTCGCGGTTGTGTTTGCGGATCTGGATGCCATTAGTCAGGGCATGTTCCAGCGGGCCGGTGCTGAAGCGGCTGGTGTTTTTCAGCGAGAGGATCTTGTCCTCGTAACCCACGGTGATCTTGCGGCCACCGGAGGCCGGCTGGGCGTAGGCATTCGGGCCGCGCTCGTCGGTCTGGTCGGTCTTGGAGTCGGAGTACTTGGCCTCGAAGTCGATCCACGGGTTGTCCAGCGGTGTGTACTGGTACTTGGCCTGCCAGGTGGTGTCGATGGTATTGCGCTGGGCCAGGAAGCGCCGGGTGGCGCCGTCGTAGCCGTACTTGTCGATATCATTCTGGGTCGGTGGCGTCGGGTAGCTCTTGGCCGAGAAGGGCGCCCAGATATCGCTGTTGGAACGCATGTAACTGAAGCCCAGGCGATGTTCGTCGGTCACCTGCATGTTCAGCTTGAACAGCTCGCCGTCCAGGTCCTGGGCGGTGTTGGGCAGGCGCTTGGGGTTGATCGGGTAGGCGTTGCGCGGGTCCGGCTGGGCGCTGGCTAGCTTCATGTCGTCGCCGTCGCGTTTGGTCCAGTAGGCCAGGGCATCGAAACGCCGGTCCTCGGTGCGTCCGTACACCGCGCCGGTGTAGGCCTGCTCATGGCTGTTGCTGCTGTAGCCGTACTTGAGCATGGCGCCGGTGTCGCGGCCTTCCAGCAGCAGGTCCGGGGCGTCCTTGGTCTCCATGTGCACGGTGCCGCCGAAACCGCCGTTGCCGGTTTCGGGCGAGTGCGGGCCCTTTTCCACTTCGATGCGCTTGATCAGTTCCGGCTCGATGAAGATCGAGCCCTGCTGGTAGCGTTCGAAGCCGCTCTTGGTTGCGCCGTCGACACTCATCGGCACGTCTTCGGCATCGCCCAGGCCCCAGATGTTGATGGTCTGGCCGCCGGGCTTGAGCGAGCCGCCGAGGCTGACGCCGGGCAGGGTGGCGATCAGGCTGGGAATGTTGGTGGCCTGGTGGCGATCGATTTCGGCCTGGTTCAGGGTCGAGCGGCCGACCGTGGCGGAGTCCACTTCCAGGCCGCTGCCGATGACGCTCATGGCGCCCAGCTGCAGCGCCGAACTGCGGGTACTGCTGTTTTCCGCGGGGCGCACCACGTAGGTCTGGTCGACCTTGACCAGGCTGAACTCGCTGCCGCCCAGCAACTGCTGGATAGCCGCCTCGGGGCTGAAATTACCCTTCAGCGCCGGGGCCTTCACGTTGCGCAGCAACTCTTCGTCGAACAGCAACTGGATCTTCGCCTGCTGCGCTACCTGGCTCAGCGAGGCCGCCAGCGGCTGGGCGGGCAGGGCGAAGGTGATCTGCTCTGCCTGGATTTGCGCCTGGGCCTGCAGGCTGAACGCCAGGCAGGCGGCGAGCAAGGTCGGACGCGAACAGATGAGCTGCAAGTGATAAGACGCGCGAAACATGAAATCCCCCGGAGCGGCGACAAAGGCCAGAAAAGGTGTGCATAAACAACGCAGACCGGAGGAAGACGCGTCAGTAAACTAAAACCTCATATGCGAATGCAAAATATTCGCATATGAGTTCAGCGCCGGGCTTCGATGCGCACGCGGCCGTCGGCCAGGGCCAGGGTTTTCACCGGAATCAGGGCTGGCAGGGCCTTGATCAGGGCGTCCGGATCCCGCACATCGAGGTTGCCAGAGACCTTGAAGTTGCCCAGGGCGCCGTCGGCCAGTAGCACCGGCTGGCGGCGATAGAGGTTCAACTCGTCCACCAGGCTGGCCAGGTCGCGATTGCGAAAGGCCAGGTGGCCGCCGCGCCAGTCGGCGACCTCATCGACGTTCACGGTCTGTTCCCGCAAGGTGCCGCTGGCGTAGTCATAGATCCCGCGCTGGCGGGCGCCGAGCAGCAACGAGTCGGGCTTTTGTTCGTCGGGAACGAACGCCACCTGGCCATGGGCGACGCTGACCACCAGTTGTTTCTCGCCGCGTCGTACATCGAAGCCGGTGCCGACCACCCGCACCCGCGCCGCGCCGGAATGCACCCACAGCGGCCGTTCCTTGTCGGCGGCCACTTCCAGGTACAGCTGGCCCTGGTCCAGATAGAGGTTGCGTTGCTGCGCCGTGAAGTCGATGCGCAGGCGGGTGTTGGCGTTGACGTACAGGGTGCTGCCGTCGGGCAGGTTGAAGCTGCGCATGCCCTGGTCCTGGGCGGCGATCTGTTGCGAATAGATCGCCGGCGGGGCGCCCAGTTCGATGGCCAGCAGTGCGCAGACCAGCGCGGCGGCCACCGCCAGGGCCGGGCGCCAGCGCGGCTTTTTGCGTACCGGCAGCGGCGTCGGTCGGTTCAGGTGTTCGAGTTCACCCAGGTCGGCCCACAAGCGCTCGAACTCGGCATAGGCCCGGGCATGGGCCGGTTCGCTGGACCAGGCCGCGAAGGCGTCACGCGTGGCCTGGCTGCGATCGTCGCGATTGCGGGTGAACCAGCCGGCCGCCTGGGCATCGATGCTGTCGATCTGCTGCTCGGTGTCGCGGAGGCGGGTCATTGTGCTTGCTCCTTGCCGTGTTCCTGTTCCAGGCGCTGCTTGCAGTGCAGCAGGGCAAAGGCGATGTGTTTTTCCACCATGCTCAGGGATATGCCCATGCGTTCGGCGATCTGCCCCTGACTCAGGCCTTCGAAGCGGTGCAGCATAAGGGCTTCGCGGCGGCGCGGCGAGAGTTCGGCGAGCACGCTTTTCAAGCGCTCCAGGCGTTGCAGGCGCTGGGCCGCGGGCAGTGGCTCGTGGTGTTCGTCGGCCAGCGGCTCGGGTTCTGTTGCATGCGGTTCGTGGTGCACCTTGTGCCTGACCTTCTGCCGGCGCCAGTGATCGCGCAGCAGGTTGCGCGCCATCTGGAACAGAAAGGCGCGGGGTTGTTCGACCTTGGCCCGGTCACGGTAATCGAGCCATTGGGTGAAGACGTCCTGGGTCATGTCCGCCGCATCGCTGGCGTTGTCCGTGCGTTTACGCAGGTAATGCAGGATGTCCGCATAGAACCCGCGGACGGTGTCCGCCGAGGTGGGGTCGGGCTTGAAGCGAGACATGAAAATCCTTCGCAAGTACTGCCGGGCAGAAAAGTCGCGAATGATATCGAGAATTATTACTATTTGTCTGCATGAGTTTCGCGTCATGAACCGGATGCGGTTTTTCCTGTCTGATGCTGCGTGCCTCAGCAACACACCCCAAACGCTGGTAAATCAGCAAAGACAGGCTTTACTCCGAAGTGCATTCGCATCTTTGGACACTCAGGAGCAGGACCATGGCTGGATGGTATGAATTGAGCAAAAGCAGTGACGGGCAGTTCCGCTTCGTTCTCAAGGCTGGCAACGCTGAAACCATTTTGACGAGTGAGCTGTATTCCTCCCGCAGCGCCGCCGAAAACGGCATCGCTTCGGTGCAGACCAATAGCCCCACCGAGGCCCGCTACGCCAAGGAAGTCTCCAAGGACGGCAAGCCTTATTTCAACCTCAAGGCGGCGAACCACCAGATCATCGGCAGTAGTCAGCGCTATTCGTCCGAGGCGGCGCGCGACGGTGGTATTGAAAGCGTCAAGACCAACGGTCCAACCACCACCATCAAGGACAAGACTGTTTAATCTTCTGCCCTGAAACGAAAAAGCCCGACAGGACAACCTGTCGGGCTTTTTGTTGGACGCTGCTTTTTTGTAGGGGCCAGGCGTGTGTTGTGCCTGATAGATCGCGATCGCGAGCAATCGAGCGTCGACCGGCCGCTCCTACAGAAGCCAGGGCGCCACAGACCTGTAGGAGCCAGGCTTGCCGGCGATAAGGCCGGCAAGATCGCCCCTACAGCGAAGGCCCGATCAGCGGACTGCGTTCAACATGGCCTGCAATTGATTACGCCCAGCTTCACCCAGCGGGAACACCGGCAAGCGTGGGTCACCGACCTGCAACCCGGTCATGTTCAACCCGGCCTTGATGGTGGTTGGCAGGCCGCCCTTGAGGATGAAGTCGAGCACCGGCAGTTGGCGGTAGAACAGCGCGCGCGCGAGGTCCAGGTTGTTGTCCAGCACGGCATGGTAGAGGTCCAGGTTGAGCTGCGGGATCAGGTTCGCCGCGGCGGTGCACCAACCCTTGGCGCCGGCGGCGAAGGCTTCCAGGGCCAGCGGGTTGCAACCGTTGTAGAACGGCACCTGGCCTTCGCCCAGCAGTTGCAGCTTGTGCATGCGCTGGATGTCGCCGGTGCTCTCCTTGACCATGGTCACGTTTTCCACGGCATTGAAGATCCGCAGGATCAGCTCCACCGACATGTCGGTGCCGCTGGTGGCCGGGTTGTTGTAGAGCATGATCGGCACGCCGATGCTGTCGCCGATGGCCTGGTAGTGGCCGAGGATTTCGGCTTCGCTGAGTTTCCAGTAGGAAGCCGGCAGCACCATCACCGCATCGGCGCCCTTGGCCTCGGCAAACCGCGCGCGGCGCACGGCCTTGGCGGTGGTCAGGTCGGAAACGCTGACGATGGTCGGCACGCGCTTGGCGATGTGGCGGATGCTGAACTCGGCGACCTGGTCCCACTCGGCGTCGCTCAGGTAAGCGCCTTCGCCGGTGCTGCCCAGGGGCGCGATGGCATGCACGCCGCTGTCGATCAGGCGATCGATGGAACGGCCGAGGGTGTCCAGGTCCAGTTGCTCACCCTTGGCGGTGAACGGGGTGATGGTGTAGCCGATGATGCCGTGAATGTTGGTGTTCGACATGGAGACGCTCCTTTAGCGAATGAGGTGGTTTCAGTTCAGGCAATCGGCGTGTTGCTTGAGGTTCTGCCGAGCGTAGTAGTTGAAGGCGGCGGCGTGACGCTTGGGCTTGGAGATCCAGTCATGGGCCTCGCGGCCGAGCTCCGGCTGGATCGGTTTGATGGTGTCGGCGGCCATGGCCAGCAATTGCAGCTTGGCGGCGCGCTCGATCAACTGGGCGATCACACAGGCTTCCTCGATGCTGGCGCCGGTGGACAGCTGGCCGTGGTGCGAGAGCAGGATGGCGCGCTTGTCGCCCAGGGCCGCGGAGATGATTTCGCCTTCTTCGTTACCCACCGGCACGCCTGGCCAGGCCTCGAGAAAGGCGCAGTCGTCGTACAGTGGGCACAGGTCCATGTGGGAGATTTCCAGCGGCACTTCGATCATCGACAACGCGGCGACGTGGGTCGGGTGAGTGTGGATGATGCAGTTCACGTCGGGGCGGGCGCGGTACACCCAGCTGTGGAAACGGTTGGCCGGGTTGGGCATGCCGTGGCCTTCGAGCACCTCCAGGTCTTCGTTGACCAGCAGCAGATTGCCCGCGGTAATTTCATCGAAACCCAGGCCCAGTTGCTGGGTGTAGTAGGTGCCCGGCTGCGGGCCGCGGGCGGTGATCTGCCCGGCCAGGCCGGAGTCGTGCCCGTTCTCGAACAGGATGCGGCAAGTCAGCGCCAGCTTTTGCCGGTCGGTCCACGTATTATCCGCCAGGGTGTTTTGCATCTGGGTCAAGGCTTGCTTGACCAGTTGCTCTTTGGGTAGTGCTAATGTCTTGGCCATATCGGTGTCCTTTGGTCGTTTCAATGGACGTCGGATTTGCCAGCTCCCGCTGCTCGCAAGGTCGTTGGGTGAAAGCAAATGACACTAAAGAGGCTATATGACACTTTGTGTCATTGGCAAGGACAAATCGTCGCCTCCTTGATGGGTTAACCGTTCTAAATGTCTATCCGCTTGAAATTATTGAGAAAAAAACTTGGCGTGACACTGGAGGCCCTGGCCGAGAAATCCGGCATGACCAAGAGTTACCTGTCGAAAGTCGAACGCGGCCTGAACACGCCCTCGATCGCCGCGGCGTTGAAACTGGCCAAGGCGTTGAACGTGAACGTCGAGGAGCTGTTCGCCGAAGACAAGGTCAGCCTCGACAGCTACAGCCTGGTGCGCAGCGACGAACGCCAGTCGCTGGCGGCCAACGACCAGGCGCCGGGTTATGCGGTGCTGGCGCATCAGGTCAGCGAGCGCAGCCTGCTGCCGTTCATCATCTACCCGCCCAGGGAGTTCACCGACAAGA
Source organism: Pseudomonas sp. GW460-12-10-14-TSB1 (assembly GCF_017349775.1). Classification (NCBI taxonomy): domain Bacteria; kingdom Pseudomonadati; phylum Pseudomonadota; class Gammaproteobacteria; order Pseudomonadales; family Pseudomonadaceae; genus Pseudomonas; species Pseudomonas sp. GW460-12-10-14-TSB1. The sequence goes on along the minus strand of NZ_JACNAC010000058.1, from coordinate 30,542 downwards.
GCTTCAAGGAACACCTGGGGGAGGAGTTCCTGTTTGTCCACGAAGGGCAGGTGGAAGTGGATTTCATGAACGAGCGGGTGATCCTCAACCGTGGCGATGCGCTGCACTTCAACGCGCAGAAACCCCACCGCCTGCGCTCGGTGGGCGAGGTGCAGGCGCAGTTGCTGGTGGTGGTGCACAGCGGCGAGGAGTGAGCTGCTGCGCTGTCTGTAGGAGCAAAGCTTGCTCGCGATGGCGTCCTGGCAGGTAGACCGCGATGCCTGGATCGCGGGCAAGCCTCGCTCCTACAGATGACCCTTGGATAGCTTTCAGCGCTCGACCGGCACCGACAGCGCAGGCGCGCCCAGGGCATGGCTCTTCGAATCGAAGAAGCGCAGCGTCACCTCCATCCCCTCGAACAGCTTGGCGTAGCGCCGCTTCTGGTTCTGGATAAAGGCTTTGCTGCGCGGGTGGATCGAGATCGCCAGGGTCTGCACCCCGGCCTGGCGGATCGCCTGCACCAGGTGGCTGTCCTGGGGGCCGAGGTCGTGGCCGAAGATGCACAGCGCGTCGCTGTGGTTGAGCAACTGCTGGTAGCAGAACGACAGGTAGTCGCTGCTGCGAATGGTCTTGAGCTTGTCCGCCACCGGCCCCTCGCTGACGAACAGCGGCACATCGTCGAGGGTCTTCAGGGTGTTGTTGATGGCGAAGTTGCCCAGCAGGGTGCCTTCGGTGGAACCCAGCTTGCGCGCGGTGCCGTCCTGGTTACGCACCAGGTGCAGGCCGCCGTGCAGGTACAGCACGCGGGTCTGTTCGCTTGCGGTCTGGCAGATGTCGAAGCTCGGGTCGGCGCCCTGGAACAGGTCGTCGATGCCCTGGGTATCATGCTGGATCGCCCAGTAATTAAGCAGGTCGTAGTTGCTGGTGAATACCGTGCGGTAACGGCGCAGTTCCTGGTTGATCTGCGAAAGAGTCGCCGGCTGCACCAGGCGCCATGGGATGTGCACCGCGTGCACGGTATTGATCAGCGCTTCCTTGATCGCGTAGTAGCGATTGCGCGGCGCCGCAGAGCTGACGGCCAGGGCCTTGTTGACCCGGCTGGTAGTCTTCAGCGCGCCCAGCACCTGCTCGAAACTGCGAGTCTGCAGGGCTTCGAACACGCTCAGCTCGGATTGGCTCAAGGGCTTTTCTTCGACGGTGCGGGCGTTCTCGAACAGCGAGTCGTAGGCGAAGTCTTCCCACACCGCTCGGCTGGCGCCGTTGCCGATCAGCAGGCCGGCGATCGGCGTGCTGGCGCGCAAGGCGTTCCAGTCTTCAAGGTCGGTATCAAATTCCTGGAAATCCATCATCGCGGTTCGTCGTCTCAAGGCAGAAGGTGTACAGGGCGCCGACTTTATCACGACCGACCCTTGAGCCAGATCAACAACGCGCGTGACCGATGGGTCGATCCTGTGCGCATTTGCCGGATCGGCACGGCTGATCCGCCCCTAGCCTGGAGGACGCGCCATGAGCAGCACTTTTTTCATTCCCGCCGTGAACATCATGGGTATCGACTGCCTCGACGAGGCCATGGTCGCGATTCGTAACTACGGTTTTCGCAAGGCGCTGATCGTCACTGACGCTGGCCTGGCCAAGGCCGGGGTGGCCGGCATGATTGCCGAGAAGCTGGCGATGCAAGACATCGATTCGGTGGTCTTCGATGGCGCCAAGCCCAACCCGAGCATCGACAACGTCGAGAAGGGCCTGGCGCAATTGCAGCAGAGCGGTTGCGATTTCGTGGTTTCCCTCGGTGGCGGTTCGCCCCATGACTGCGCCAAGGGCATTGCTTTGTGCGCCACCAATGGCGGGCATATCAGCGATTACGAGGGCGTCGACCGTTCGACCAAGCCACAACTGCCGTTGATCGCCATCAACACCACCGCCGGCACCGCCAGCGAAATGACCCGTTTCTGCATCATCACCGACGAGAAGCGCCACGTGAAAATGGCCATCGTCGACCGTAACGTCACGCCGCTGCTGTCGGTCAACGACCCTGCGCTGATGGTCGCCATGCCCAAGGGCCTGACCGCCGCCACCGGCATGGACGCGTTGACCCACGCGATCGAAGCCTATGTGTCCACCGCGGCCAACCCGATCACCGACGCTTGCGCATTGAAAGCCATGACCATGATCAGCCAGAACCTGCGCCAGGCGGTGCACGATGGCAGCGACCTGGTGGCCCGGGAAAACATGGCTTACGCCCAGTTCCTCGCCGGCATGGCTTTCAACAATGCGTCGCTGGGTTTCGTGCATGCCATGGCGCACCAGTTGGGCGGCTTCTACGACTTGCCCCACGGCGTATGCAACGCGGTGCTGCTGCCCCATGTGCAGAGCTTCAACGCCATGGTCTGCGCCGAGCGCCTGACCGATGTGGCCCACGCCATGGGCGCAGACATCCGTGGCTTCAGCCCGGAGGAGGGCGCGCAGGCGGCCATCAGCGCCATTCGCGGCCTGGCCCGGGATGTCGAGATCCCCAGCGGCTTGCGTGACCTGGGCGCCAAGCTGACGGACATTCCGGTCCTGGCCGCCAATGCCCTGAAAGACGCTTGCGGCCTGACCAACCCCCGCAGCGCCGACCAGCGCCAGATCGAGGAAATCTTCCGCAGCGCGTTCTGATACCTACAGATGTTCTACCGCGCGCTCGGGCCCTTGCTGTCCTGGGCGCGCTGCCGCTGGCCCCAATGCACGAGCTATTGGCGGTCGTCTTGCCAACCGGCAGGCGGCAAGTGCCGGGTATGGAAAATCCGCAGTATCTGCAAGCGTCCCTGACGTACGCGGTAGGGGATCAGGTAAGGACGATTGGGTACCACCCACTCCCGGGTACCGGGCAGGCGACCTTCGCGACCACTGGCAGGAAAACGGCTCAGGTGTTGAATGCTACTCAGGATGGCTTTGACGAATTCCGCGGCGGCCTGAGGACTGTCCTGTGCAATGTAGGCGGCTTCGTCATCGAGGTTCTTGAGGGCGGTGCGCAGCCACTCAACGTGCATTGCCAGTCCATTTGTTGAGTACGCCATCCAGCTCTTCGGCGCTGGCGAAGTCGCCTGCCTCTGCTTCAGTCAGGGCTTTCTGGATCTCGTCGATTTGCCAGGCTTCACGGGCCAGATATTCTCTCAGTGCATCCACAGCGAGGAATGACTTGCTGCGGCCTGTCGCCTTTGCCAAGTGAGCCAGAGTATCGGCAACATCATCGGGCAGGCGCAAGGACATGACGGACATGGTGATCTCGATGTAGTGGTTTGTAATACAACATACTACATCGCCACCCGGGGCTCGCCGCCAGAGCCATTCGTCCAGTGCGAACGCTGCTTTGATTCAAGACGATTCAGGAACTTCCTCTTACAAGGACTTTGCATGCTCACCGGCTTCAACCACCTGACCCTCGCCGTTACCGATCTGAACCGCAGCCTGGGGTTCTACCGCGACCTGCTGGGCCTGCGCCTGGACGCCAGCTGGGACGGCGGCGCCTATCTGTCGCTGCCGGGCCTGTGGCTGTGCCTGTCGCTGGACTCGTCGCGCCGCCCGGCGGAAGTGCCGGACTACACCCATTACGCCTTCAGCATCGAGGCCGGGCATTTCGTGGCGTTCGCCCAACGCCTGCGTGCTGCCGGCGTGCGGGAGTGGCGCGACAACCGCAGTGAAGGGGCCTCGTTCTATTTTCTCGACCCTGACGGCCACCAACTGGAAGCCCATGTCGGCGATCTGGCCTCGCGCTTGCGCGCCTGCCGGCAGCAGCCCTATGCCGGGATGACGATCTTTACCGACGAATGACCGGCTGCCGCCGTTTCAAGACGCCTGACTGTCGCTGTGACGACCATTGTGGGGTGGTGCGGGGGCGCACAAGCCGGCAGAATCCTGCGATCAAAACCGCGCCACCTTCGGCGCTTCGGAGTGTGGCATGACTTCTTCGCTGTTACTGGCCGTCCTCGCCTCGGGCTTTATCTACGGCATTACCCCCGGGCCCGGCGTGCTGGCGGTATTCGGCATCGGCGCCGCGCGTGGGCGACGGGCCGGGGCCGGTTTTCTCTGCGGGCATCTGCTGGGCGATGTGGTCTGGTGCAGCACCGCGTTGATCGCCATCGTCGGCGCGCGGGAGATCGGCAGCAGCGCCTTCGATGTGCTCGGCGTGCTCAGCGGCCTGTATCTGTTCTGGCTTGGCCTGCGAGCGATCCGCAGCCAGCGCGGCAGCGGGCAGGAACCCCAGGGCCCGGCGCGCCAGCCGTTCTGGCACGGCATCCTGTTCGGCCTGACCAACCCCAAGGCTTACCCGGTGGCCGTGGCGACTTTCACCGCGCTGCTGTCCAGTCGCGCCGAGCTGCTCAACTGGTCGATGCTGCCCTGGCTGATCTTCCTCAGTTTCCTCGGTGGCATTGGCGCATACGCTATTCTCATTGGCATCGTCGGTGCGCGGCGGGTGCGGACCCTGTATCAGCGCCACGAACTGGCGATCACCCGGCTTTGCGGCGTGATGTTCATCGGGTTTGCCATCAACGCCTTGCTGCATGCCGTTCCGGGATTGCTGGCGAACAAGGCATAAAGGCTGTTCGCATGGTTGCGACAGTCACGGACAAGCAGCGGCTTTGCGCCGCTGCCGGAACCCAGGGATTGATACTCGGCGCTTTATCTTCACAGGCAGTGTCGTTCCCTGATGGCAACCAACAACTCCGCGCCCCTGGCCAGTTTCATCGACCTTCTGCTGGACGCCGTCTGTGCGGTGGATGTCGAAGGCCGTTTCGTCTTCGTCAGCGCCGCCTGCGAGCGGATTTTCGGTTATACGCCGGACGAGTTGGTCGGCCGGCGCATGATCGAGCTGGTGCATCCCGCGGATCGTGCGCGCACCCTGCAGGCCGCCGACCGGATCATGGCCGGCGAACCCATGCCCAACTTCGAGAACCGCTACCTGCGCAAGGATGGGCAGGTCGCCCATATCCTCTGGTCGGCGCGTTGGTCCGAGGTCGACCAGCTGCGCATCGCCGTGGCCCGCGACATCACCGAACGCAAGCAGGCCGAGTCGCGGCAGGCGGCGCTGTATGCGATTTCCGAAGCGGCCCATGCCGCCGAGGACCTGCTGGCGTTGTTCGGGCGCGTGCACCGGATTATCGGTGAATGGCTGCCGGCGCTGAATTTCTCCGTCGCCCTGTACGACGAGCAATGCCAGGCCCTGAGCTTTCCCTATCACGTCGACGACCGTGAGCGTTGCCCGGAGCAACCGGGCACGGTGACCGGCAGCCTGTGTGCCGAGGTGATCCGCAGTGGCCAGCCGTTGCTGCTGACCCCCGGCAATTACGGGCCGTTGCCAGCGCTGCCGGATGCCGTCGCCGACCAGCACTCACCCTGTTGGCTCGGTGTACCGCTGAACTCGCAGAAGGGCACCATCGGCGCGCTGATCGTCAAAAGCGCGCCGGGCGACGAGCGATACACCGAGCAGGACAAGGAGTTGTTGCAATACGTCTGCGCCCAGCTCGCCACCGCCATCGAGCGCAAGCAGCTGCATGCGCGCCTGCAGTACATGGCCCAGTACGACCAGTTGACCCTGCTGCCCAACCGCGAATTGCTGCGCGAACGCCTGCGCAGCGCCCTGGCCCGAGCCCGTCGCGAATCCGGGCGCATGGCTTTGCTCTACGTCGACCTGGACCGGTTCAAGCAGGTCAACGACACCTTCGGCCATGCCGTGGGCGACATGCTGTTGCAGGCCGTGGCCAATCGGCTCAAGGCCTGCGTGCGCGAGAGCGACACCGTGGCGCGGATCGGTGGCGATGAGTTCGTGGTGCTGCTCGGTTGTATCCAGCATGCGGAAGATGCCGGCATCGTCGCCGGGAAGATTCGCCAGGCACTCAACGAGCCGCTGCGCCTGGACGGCCATCAGCTGAGCATTCTGCCGAGCATCGGTATCGGCCTGTTCCCCGAACACGGCCATGATGAAAAGCAGCTGTTCAAGCACGCCGACGAAGCGATGTACGCCGCCAAGCGCGCCCAGCGGAGCCCGTCCCGCGCCTGAAAGAAGCCGCGGATCCGATGGTCTCGTTGGCAACCGTTCGTCGTGGCCGATGCAACTTTTTCAAACCTTCGATGGCCTGAAAGCTCTCACTCTGTGCAGGCGCCGTGCGCCGCCACCTGATCAAAGGAGGCCGACACCATGAGCTTCATGGCCACCCATCTGTCCCGCACCGGCTTCGCGTTGCTGCTTGGCCTGAGCGCCAGCGCGGCGTTCGCCCAATCCCCCGCGGAGTTTATCGACGACGCCTCGGCCAAGGGCATGGCCGACATCGAGGCCAGTCGCCTGGCCCACCAGAAGACGTCCTCCAAGGCGGTCAAGGACTACACCATCCTGGTCATCAACGACCGCACCACCGCCAACCAGCACCTGGCGAAAATCGCCAGGAAACTCGACCTGCCCGTGGCGCCCCGGGAAGAAGTGATCAGCAAGGCCAAGGCGCTGATCCCCGAGGTTCCGGAAGGCGAAGCCTTCGATGCCGCCTATGCCGAGAGCCAGGTCAAGGCCACCGAAGAGGCCATCGAGCAGATCCAGCAACAGGCCGAAATCACCGAGGTCCCCGAGCTCAAGGCCTTCGCCGAAGAGACCCTGCCGAAACTGCAAAACCACCTGCAAATGGCCAAGGCCCTCAAGGCTGGCCGGGCCTTGGATCAGTTGGATGGTTGATGCACCTGCAGGCGCCGCCTGAAGACAGCGGCGCTGCCGGAGTCCGGTAATGCAGAGCGTCGTTGTCGCGGCTGACTGGATCGGGAACTCGATCGAAGGGGTGAGCCATTGAATCAGCTTGCTGTCTGCTCCGTCAGCGTCACCTCGATCCCCCGCTTGAAATACCCCAGCACCTGGCACTGGGTGTCGACCAGCATGAAGCTGATCTCGCAGGTTTCGACGCCGGGTTTGAGATGGGTAACGCGCCAGAAGTGGTCGTCGGCCTGGTGGCAGATCGGCTGGTCGGGATTCTCCAGGTCGAGGGCCGGGATGTCCTGGTCCGGCTTGACCAGCAGTTCCGGCTGCGACAGCACGCCGGCGGCGCCAATGGCGATCTTGTAGATCAGCACGCTGTGCTCGGCGCGCAGGGCGATGGTCCGGCCACGGAGATGAAAGGCCTGACCGATGCTGGCAACCAGGTTCAAAGCGTCGTCGGTCCCGCCGGCGCCTGCCAGGTGGGCACCGCCGAGGGTGAAAATGAAGCCCAGGTCGATGGCGGTCGGATCGTCGGGGTCCTGGCTCGGTTGCGGGTAGCGCGAGAGCAGCGTTTCGGCGTCGACGATGAGCAAGAGGTGGGCTGCGCCGGAGGCAGAAACTGAAGTGTCGGTAGACATCACGTTTTCCTTTCATGATGTTGACGAGCAGCAACGGCTCCGGCTTGGGCGAGACATCCTGTTTCAGTCGGAACGGTCGCGGGGCAGGTTGGCCCCTTGTCGCCAAGGGGCCGCTTGCATCAGTTGCGGATGGTAATGAACGGATCCCACGAGCAGCAGCCGACGATCTGGCAGCTGCGATCCACGATCAGGAAGTTGAAGTGGTAGGTGACACTGCCGCAGGCCAGGGTTTCGGACGACCAGTAGTAGTTGTCCACTTTCTGACAGCTTGGCACCGACGGGTTGCTGGTGTTGGGAACTGCCACGCAGGCGGTGGCCTTGCGTGGGGTCGGGGTGGAGATCAGGTCGTTGCCCTGGTTGCCGATGAACTTGTAGAACACCACCGCGGTTTCGAAACTCTGCGACAGGCTGGTTTCGCGCCAGCGGATCAGGTCGCCGACCTGGGCCTTGAGGTTGAGCTCACCACCGGCCTGGCCGCTGACGACGTTGTTCTGGTTGGTCACCATATAGACGTGGTTGACGTCGATCATCGTCGGCGCAGCCGGGTTCTTGCTGATGTTCGGGTAGTTTTTCAGGATGGTTTCGGTGTCGATCGAAACGAGAATATCCGTGACTCGAGACATGGTGAAGCTCCTTTTCAGAGTAAGTGTCTGGCGCTTGCCAGAGACCACAACGTTGAATGCCTTGCGGCCGTTGTACGTGCGCACTTCTTTGCGGAACCCGTCTGTCACGGATACGAGCTGGCCTGGCTCCCTGCCTACTGTCTGACGACCCGGGTTCCTTCCAACAGGCCGCGTCTGGACTATAGATCTGTCGAAGGGGCTGTCAAAAAGGACCGTCGTGCTGGCGACGGACGGTTATTTTTGGACTAAGCACCTGCTACTTGGCGATAAAAAAACGCTTATCAAGAGCGCTTGAGCGGGGTAGTGGATTGGCCTCGGGGGCCGCTGATTTCACGCTGGAACGCCGCTTGTGCCCGGGCGCAGGTGAGGATGCGGTAGCGCGTGCTGCGTGAGACGTTTTGGTCGCGAAAGCGCTGGTACACCGGCTGGAAGATGGCGCGATCCAGGTTGGGTTGCGCCTCGTTCAGGTAGGCCTCGCAAAGCCGGTCGTAATCCTGCTGCGAGATGAAGCGTCGGAACCAGAAGCGGTAGAAGTAACCCAGCAGGAAACCCAGGCTGAAGTCGCGGTCGAGTACCGAGTGGGCGCAGCACTCGAAGTCGATCAGGCGCAGCCGGCCATCGGCGGCGACAAGAATGTTTTTCGGGTGGGGGTCCATATGTACGAAGTCGTCGTCGAGCATCTGGCCGAACAGCCGGAAGATCGCCGACAACAGGGTTTCGGCCTGCTCGGGATGGGCCAGCAGGCGGTCGTCGACACTGCAATGATCCGCCCAGAAACCCACCAGCAAGTACTCTTCGTGCAGGAACGGAAAGCGCCCCTTGTAGCCAAACGCCGAGACCTGGGGCGAGAGGGCGGATTTGCCCGACACCACCGACAGGTTGATGAATTCATTGGTCAGGTCGTGCAGGCCGAAGCTGCGCTTGAGCCCGAGGAAGTTCTGCAGCTGCTTTTTCCAGTGAGTCAGGCGGTTGCGCTTGAGCACCCATTGGCGTTCGCCTTCGAGCAGGAAGACGCCTCGGGTGTCTTCCGGAATATCCAGCGTGGGGTACTGCTCAGGCTTGGCAAAAAAGCGTCGTATCAGCCTGTCGAGTTCGTGCCTATGGGATGGATCGAAATGGAAGGTCACGCCATTGATCTGCTGCCGATGCAGCGTTCGGGTGAAGCTCCTGAGGTGAAGCATGTAGGGTTCCTGGCCTTGGATGGCGAACGAGGGGTGGCGCTGTGAGCCTGCGCTGATACGCGAGCCGAAAGGGCGCGCATCATAATTCATCGCAGGTCCTGGCGTTCACGAAATTCATCCGGGTTCTGCGGCCTTGTGTGCCCTGGCGATGGAAAAAAACCATGCAACGATTTGTCCGGCCGCTGCCGTGGGGTGAGGTGGAAGATGCGTTTGCAGTAGCGCTCCAGTTGGGCGCTATCCAGCCGTCTCTTTCGGTTACCTCCGCCTCCGGAGCGGGGAGTGCCGATAACGCTCCCCTTTGAAATCCCCCAGTACCTGGCGCTGAGTCGGACCGAGGTGCGCGCAGCCTCAGGTATTGACCAACCAGCGAGCCTGGCGACTGCTGCGCCAGTTGAAACTGCTCAGTGCCAGCAAGAGTAAGAGTATCGAGTAGATGGCGTAGGTCCCGAGCTTATCGTAGGCCCAACCCGCCAGCAGAATGCCAACGAGTCCGGCAAAGCGGCTGATGAAGTCTATCGAGCCATACCAGCTGCCAATGATTTCCTTGGGTACGGTGAGCTGGATGGCACTGGCCGTGGTACGAAAATACAGCGTGGTACCGAACTGGAATACGAACATGCCGGTGCCCGCGAACCAGATGTTGCCGCGCAGACATAACGTGATGCAGACCCCCGAGATCATGATCAGGTGGGACAGCAATATCGTGCCCGGCACCCGGGAGGCCTGGCCACTGGCGCGCAAGGCGAGTCCGCCGGCTATGGCACCTGTTGCTCCAACGGAGAACAGGTAGCCGGTCTGTGCTTCAGAAAACCCATGAAAGCCCCGAAGCAGGGGGACCCACAGGAGCGCCAGCACGCTGACCACCAGCAGGCAGGTGGCATAGGAGGCAAGGAAATACCGCCAGCGTGGAGCGCGCAATAGATCGACAGTGGCTCTTGACGCGCCGGTGACACTTTCCTGGAAGCGTTGGGCAAACGACGTGCTGCAGATATCGAGGGTCGAGGTCTTTTCATTCAAGGCGCTCAGGCTGATCGTCAAGGCGAGTGCCGCCAGCATGAAGGCAATGGAGGCCAGCAGTGAGATCGACAAGCCGAAGTTGAAGATGACCAGGGCGCCGATGACCGGCCCCAGGGTCCTGGCGATGCCATTGAAGGTGGCGAGCAGGCCGTTGATTCTGGGGATGTTGTCAGCGGTGAAAAGGAAAGGGATCAAGGCAAACATGAGCAGCCGTGAGTACTGATGGATCAGGTCGACGAAGAAGGCAAAAAACCACACCCACTCCACGGACCTGTCGTAGATCCTGAGGACAAAAACGGCCAGGGCAAACACCGCAATGTTGGCCAGTTGCGTGGCAATGAACAGTTTCCATTTGTTGAAACGATCGATAAAACCCGCGCCTAGCAGGGTCACCAATATTTCAGCGCTATAGCCGATGGCGTAGGTAGTAGTAACGGCGAGTGTCGTTCCGCTGATGGAGTAGGCGAGGTTGGCGAATACCAGGTCGTAGATGGCTTCGGAAAGTATGAGTAATACCCCCAAAGCCACAAAGGACCACACTGACCGCGTCGTTGAGTTGAAAGAGGTGTGCACAGAAATTTAATCCGTTAAATTTTTTATATGCCCGGTATCACGCAGCCAGGGCTTTGATATTGGCAGGCAAGAACGATTGGAGCTCTTCTATGCTGTTGAACTCCTTTTTGGATGTAAGGCTATCCAGCGCAACAATTTCCATCGCTTGTATCTTGCCCAGGAGTGTACGCAGTGCTCCAGGTTCTTGCAGATAAGGAGACAGCGCTTTCTCGAACGCTGCAAGGGCCAGAGACTCTTCTGCGTTTTGAGCCGAACCAACCAGGTCAGCCAGTTCTTCTTTCCAGGATACTGCTTCTTGAGTTGCTTTCATGTGAATCTCCATGCTGTAAGTAAGTTTGCAACTTGGGTGCACACCCCAAAAACTAAGTTCTTTCCAGTGTCTGCTGCTCGAACTTGGCCATCTTGTACAGCAGGATGTCCGGGCAGCGCATGTCAGGTAGTTTGATATTTGGATAGGGCTGGTCGACAGTGAATGGAATCAAGTCCTGACCGAACATGGGAATATCCGAGCGTGGCTCATTCTGACTGACGAAGACTTCATGTTCACAGCGAACCAGTGTCGGTTTACTGCAGTTGAACGTGTAGGCAATACCTTGCTCGATATGAATGCTGGTGCGTGGATCACAAATGATCTGGAGAGACTTGTGCTGACCGTAAGTGGCGGAGTCATGCCTGAGATCAATCAGGTTCAAGTCGATTTGCAGTTCCTGATTATTGAGGAAGGTATAGGTCTTTCTCGTTCTGGCATGCCAGTAATACTGCTGAGGACTGCCCGGAACGGACGTTGGAAGTACCAGGACGTCGGCCACGCAGGAGGCGGTATTGGGCACCAGCGTATAGGACTTGGCACCCGTCAGGGCATAGCGGTTGCGTTTTATCCGTACGCCGCAGAACTCCTCGTCCGTCAGCCGTTCAGCGACGCTGCGGGCATCGTCCGACCAGGTCTTGGGCTCGAACATCACATACTGTTCGGCGCCGCGGATGGTTACCGGGTATCGGGCCAGATAGGATTTGGGGTTCTCCAGCAGAGACTGGGAAATCTTCGAAAGAAAACGATGGGCTTCATCGGGCAAGCGGTATCTGTTGGCCTTGATAATTGGGAACTTTGCAAGTTCCGTAGTGCGAGGAACTGAAACCAGATCGTTGTCCAGATTCCAGGCCGTATTGTCTTGATCCGAGTGCCAGATTGGTTCGTCCCGGGTGACAATGTACTCCAGGTTATCGAAGGTATGAGCCACGCCTCGTGGAATGACCAAGTGTCGATACAGACTTGGCGAGAATCTGAGTTGGACAATGTGATGGATACTAGGGCTGCCTTCTCGACAATCGACAAAAAAACCTTCTATTTTCTTGCCGTTGTCCCCCATGAAGGTCAGGCGATCGTCCTGGCCGACATGTATGCCATAGGTTGAATAACTGAAGTCTGGCTCATGAGTGACGAAGTCCGATATGAGCGGACCCTTGCTGGACATTAGTTTTCGACTGAACCAGCCGTTTCCGGCATAGGTATTACTGACAGAGTTCTTTTCGAACCTGAGGCCTGGAATTAAAAAGTCGGCCTGATGAGTATCGTTGCCAATTTCCTCGAACATAGATCCCTCTTTCGATAGAAAAAACGTACCTGCACCAGCGTCTGTCCTGACGTCTTCGGTGTTGTTTGTGTGAGCAGCTGTGGTACTGGAAAGTGCTTGTCTGATAGAAGGCTGTCAATAACTTTTTTATGAGGCTGATGAATTTGTCTGGTCGCCATCTTATGGTGCGCAGCGGCACAAAAATAGTGCGAATCATAAAAATCATATGGAACATTAAGTTATAGATTTGAATGTTTCAGATCTAGTATATGTTCTTTTGTTAAGTGCTTAGATCGAACCAAAATGGATCGCTCAAGAGAGTGGACAGATGAAGAGAGCCAACTTTCTTCTTTTCAGACAGTCTCCGGTTTCCATCCCTGCGTATTCCTTCATCCGATAAAACTTCAATCTGCGGCCTGCCCAGGTCAGTGCGCAGCGTTCTGCCGGAACTGTCGTGGGCTGACGCCGGTCAGGGCCTTGAACTGGCGGCTGAAGGCGCTGTGGTCGGTGTAGCCGCATTGCAGGGCGACGTCGGTGATCGGCAGTTCGCCGAGCAGCAGGCGCGAGGCGTGTTCCAGGCGCACCTTGTGGATCATCTGCCGGGGTGTGAGGTGGAAGATACGTTTGCAATAGCGCTCCAGCTGGGCGATGGACAGGTCGGCGATGTGGGTCAGGTCGTCGAGGCGGATGGCTTCGTTGTAGTGCTCGCGGATATGCCGGTCGACCGCGGCCAGGCGTTCGTAGGCCGGGTGCGCGTCGCGGGCGGCCTGCAGGTCGAGGGAGATGCCGGCCATGCCGATGATCCGCCCATCGCGCCCATGCAGCGGCAGCTTGTGGGTCAGGCACCAGCCGGGTTCGCGGCTGCCGTACAGGTGCAATTCCAGCTGGCCCTTGATGGTGATGCCCTGGCGCAGCACGCGCTGGTCCTGCTCGGTATAGACCGGGCCGAGCACGGCGGGAAACACCTCGGCCGAGGTCTTGCCCAGTAGCGGCGCGACGTTCTTGAAACCGCAACGCTGGGCCAGGGTCAGGTTGGCGGTGAGGTAGCGGGCTTGCAGGTCCTTGATGAAAAACACCGCGTTGGGCAGGGTGTCGAGTAGCGGGATCACCAGGGCCATGCTGCCCAGGAGGCTGTGAATATCCTCGGGCGCCTGGCTGGCGATGGCTTCGGGCAGGCGGTGCAGCTGAGCGGTGTCGATCATCAAGGGCTGCTCTTGTTAGGGGGCAGGGCGCGCCCCGCGACTTTGGGTCTACTGGCTCATCCTTGAATCCCACAGCGGCTGCTGGCATGCGGCATGCGGTCGCGAACTGTTCCTCACTTCACGCCGGGCGTCGATGACTCCATCAGCAAGGTCTCGATCCGCGCCGGCACCAGGGGCGCTCGTGGTGTCGGCGCGGCCCAGCCGAACAGGGCCTGTGCCGCCGTGGCGCAGACCCGCCCCTGGCAGGCGCCCATGCCGCAGCGACTGTGCAGTTTGGCCTCGCTCCAGCCCGCTTCGCCAGCCACGGCGGCGTAAGGCACATCCTCACAGCGGCACAGCAGCGTATCAGGTCGCGCCAGGCGCAGAAGCGCGGGTTGCAGAGCGAAGGTTTCACTCACTCGCTCGGCGAACGCCTGCCAATGGGCCCGACGCTGGATCAGCGCCATGGCCTCCTGGGTCTGCCCGCTGGCGGCCAGCCCGGCGATCTCGCCTTCGACCCTCGCCAGCTCGCTGCCGCCGACCCCGGTGCATTCGCCGGCCGCGTAGACCTGGGTGAGGCTGGTGGCCTGGTAACGGTCCACTGCGATGGCGTTGGCCTGTAGCTGGCAGCCGAGGTGGCTGGCCAAGGTGGTGTTGGGCACCAGGCCGAAACCGCAGGCGAGACGTTCGCAGGGTATTTCCCGAACCTGCTCGCCCTGTTGGATGCGCACCGCTTCCAGGCGATCGTCGCCCAGGGCTTCGAGCACATGGGCGTTGTAGCGATAGGCCGTGGTGACCAGCCCCGCGGCCTGGCCGAGCTTGGCCGGCCAGCGCCAGAGCCCGGCGGCGAATCTCGCCAGCGCGGCCAGCGGGGCTTGTTCCAGGACCGCCTCGACCCGGGCGCCGGCCTGGCGGGCGGTGGCGGCGCTGGCCAGCAGCAAGGGCCCGCTGCCGGCGATGACCACCCGCTCGCCGGCCATGGCCAGGCCGTTTTTCAGCAGGGCCTGCAAGGCCCCGGCGCCTGTCACTCCGGGCAAGGTCCAGCCGGGGAAGGGCAGCAGCAGTTCGCGGGCGCCGCAGCACAGAATCAGGCTCTGGTACTGGACGAGCAAAGCCTGCTCGGCATTTTCCAGGAGCAGGGCATTGGCGCCGGCGCCGGCCACCACCCGGGTGCCCGGCAGGTAGCGCAGCCGCGGATGCTCCAGCACCTGCAAGGCGTCGCGGGCGATACCGGGGAGCGCGACGCCGGGCCCGTTGCGCCAGATCTGGCCGCCGGGGCGCGGGTTGTCGTCGAGCAGGACGATGGAGAGCTCGCTGCGGCTCGCCGCCCGGGCTGCCGCGAGGCCGGCCGGGCCACCGCCGACGATAAGGATGTCGCAGCTCAGGCGCTGTGGGTTCATGGCGTGCGCTCCACATGCATGCCTTCGCGGCACAGGGTCTGGCAGGCCAGCTGGCGCCGGCCGTCGATGGTCATGCGGCATTCCTGGCAGATGCCCATGCCGCAGAAGGGCGCCCGGGGCTGGCCGGTGCAGGAGGTTCGGGTACGTGGGTCGCCGCTACCGGCGATGGCCGCGGCGACGCTCAGGCCATCGCCCACGGTCAGCGCCTGACGGTCCAGGTAAATGATCATGGGGCGCTTCCTGTCAGGGGGGCGGTCAGCTCGGCGAAGCGTTCGGGGCGATAGGCCCAGGCGTCGATATCCGGCCGTTCGCCGAGCATCAGGTGGGTCAGCAGCCGGCCGCTGCCGGGGGCGGTGGTGACGCCCAGGCCTTCATGACCGACCGCCAGCCACAGGCCTCTGTGTCGTGGGTGTTCACCAAGGATCGGCAGGCCATCCGGGGTGGCGGCGCGAAAGCCGGTCCAGGCGCGGATGCCGTTCAATTGCGCCAGGCCCGGCAGATAGGCCACGGCCCGTTGCAGCATCGGCCGAAGCACCTCGGGCTCGATGGCCGGGTCGAGAGTGTCGAACTGGCGGGACGAACCGATCAGCAATTGCCCGGTCGGCCGTGGTTGCACGTTGAACGCCACCGAGGTGCCGTTGCTGGCGTGGGCGCTGGCGGCATAGCCCAGCTCCACCAATTGGTGGGACACCCGTTGCGGGTAACGATCGGTGATCAGCAGATGGCCTTTCTTCGGCCGCAACGGCAGCTCCGGCAGCAGGCTCCGCGCCGCCAGACCGTTGGCCAGCACCAGGTACTCGGCACGCAGCACGCGGCCGTCATCCAGCTCCACGCGCTGGGCGGCGATGGCGCTGACCCTGGCCCGCTCGCAGCTGATCCCCGGTGTGTTGTGCAACAGCCAATGGGCCGTGGCTGGGGCGTAGAGAATGCCGTCGCCGGGGATCTTCAGGGCGCCGCCAAGACCTTTGCGCAACATGGGTTCGAGCTCGGCCAGGGTTGCGCTGTCGAGCAGTTCGCCCGCCACTCCGTGTCGGGCCAGGGTCGCCTGCTTGGCCCGGGCCAGGTCCATTTCCGCCTGGTCGGCGGCCAGCCACAGGGTGCCGCAATTGCGGAAGGCGCAGGCGGCCGGCAGGTGCGCGCGCAGCTGGTTCCACAGGCCGATGGAGTAGTGACTCAACGCCAGTTCGGCGGGGTTGTCGTCCATCGCCACCAGGTGGCCCATGCCCGCGCCGGTGGCGCCGCCGCTGGCGTTGTCGAGCACCCGCACCCGCAGGCCGCGGCGGGCCATTTCATGGGCGCAGGTGGCCCCGACTATGCCGCCGCCAATCACCAGCACGTCAGCTTCGGCCGATTCGCTCACGAGACAATGCCCCAGCCGAAGGGATCGCTGTCTTCGATCAGCAAGGTGGCTTCGGCGCTGATATGGGCGGTGCCGCGAATGGTCGGGATAACCTGCTCGCCGGCCTGCTCGTAGCTGGCGCTGAACTGGCTGCCGATCACGCTGGCCTGACGCCAGGTCGCCCCGGGCGCCAGCTTGCCGTCGGCGGCCAGGCAGGCCAGCTTGGCGCTGGTGCCGGTGCCGCAGGGTGAGCGGTCGTAGGCCTTGCCGGGGCACAACACGAAGTTGCGGCTGTCGGCGTGCGAGTCGTCGGCGAACAGCTCGATATGGTCGATCACACCGCCGTCGGCGCCGCTGATACCGGCGGCCTCCAGGGCTTCGCGCACGGCCCAGCTGTAGTGGGTCAGGGTTTCGACGTTATCCAGGGCGATGCGCTGGCCATGCTCGCTGACCAGGAAGAACCAGTTGCCGCCCCAGGCGATATCGCCGCGGACGGTGCCGTGGCCGGGCAGCTGCAGTTCGACGGCGCTGCGGTAACGGTAGGCCGGCACGTTGCGCACGCTGACCGAGAGGTCGTCGTGCAGGGTGGCACTGACGGTGCCCACCGGGGTTTCGATACGGTGCACTCCAGGTTCGATGCGGCCCAGGTGATACAGGGAACGCACCAGGCCGATGGTGCCGTGGCCGCACATGCCCAGGTAGCCGCTGTTGTTGAAGAAGATCACCCCGGCACAGGCATCCGCCGCCTGGGGTTCGCACAGCAGGGCTCCCACCAGCACGTCGCTGCCCCGCGGTTCCAGCACGCAGGCCGTGCGCCAGCGATCGTGATGCTCTTGCAGGATCGCCAGCCGTTCGGCCATCGAACCGCTGCCCAGATCGGGAAAGCCGTCGACAACCAGGCGAGTCGGCTCGCCCCCTGTATGTGAATCGATGACGGTTATTTTTTTCATGGCATCACCTGGCGGAAAAGGCCTACAGATTGGCTCGGGAAAGGGCCGTGTTGCTTGTGGGTTTTCTCTGCGGCGGATGACGAAATCGGCACAGTGGGGTTTTCCGTTAACCCTGTAGCCGCTGCCGCAGGCTGCGCACGGACGCGCAGCGTCCGCCAGATCAAGCGACGCAGTGCAACAGAAGGATCGGGGATACCGGCTCTGCGTCTGCTGCGCAGCCGTACGCAGCCTGCGGCAGCGGCTACAGGTGCGCGCTGGTGTTGGGATTTTCGGCGGGTCGAGGGGCGTGGTTCTGCGGGAAAAAGCTCGGGAAAGTTCTGTAGGTGATTGGGCAAATGTGCCGATTTCGTCTTGCTTAGACGGGAAAAGTCTCAAGCTCCAAGGCGGCGAAAGGCGGAATCTGTTTTTCGTTTCCAACGCCTGTCGGCCCCGACCGACTCAACCAACAAGGACAAGACCATGAGCCGTAAAGCCATCCATTGGAGCGGTGTGTTCCCTGCTGTCAGCACCCAGTTCAAAGCTGACTTTTCCCTGGACCTGGACGCCACCCACAGCGTCATGCGCAACCTGGTGGCCGACGGTGTGTCGGGCCTGGTGGTGTGCGGCACCGTGGGCGAAAACACCTCGCTGAGCACCGCGGAAAAACTCTCGGTGATCGAGGTCGCCAAGGACGCCGCCGGCGGTCGTGTACCGGTGATCGCCGGGATCGCCGAGTTCACCACCGAGTTCGCCCGCAACACCGTGCGCGAAGCGGCCAAGGTCGGGGTCGACGGGGTGATGGTCATGCCGGCCCTGGTGTATTCGGCCAAGTCCCATGAAACCGCCGCGCACTTTCGCAGCATCGCCACCGGCACCGACCTGCCGGTGATGGTCTACAACAACCCGCCGATCTACAAAAACGACGTTACCCCAGACGTGCTGATCGCCCTGCAGGACTGCGAAAACATCGTCTGCTTCAAGGACTCCTCCGGCGATACCCGGCGCTTTATCGACCTGCGCAATGCCGTCGGCGACCGCTTCGTGCTGTTCGCCGGCCTGGATGACGTGGTGGTGGAAAGCATCGCTGTCGGCGCCGAAGGCTGGGTCTCCGGCATGTCCAACGCCTTCCCGAAAGAGGGCGAGACCCTGTTCCGCCTGGCCAAGGAAAAACGCTTCGAGGAAGCCCTGGCGCTGTACCGCTGGTTCATGCCGCTGCTGCACCTGGATGCGCGTCCGGACCTGGTGCAGTGCATCAAGCTCTGCGAGGAACTGGTCGGTCGCGGCTCCTCGATCACCCGTCCACCCCGCTTGGCCCTGCAGGGCGAGACCCTGGCCGAGGTCAAGGCGATAGTCGCCAAGGCCCTGGCCGAGCGTCCGCAGTTGCCGGACGTCGGTCTGTAAGCCCGCCAACAGGGTGCTCCCGCGCGCTGGGTGGCGGGGGCGCCCTGGTCCACGAGAAGAACAATCAGGTACTCGCGCAGTGCCGTGTTTCACCACGTCGGTACCCCGTCCGCGGGAGGCCGGCGCGACATTCGATCTGCCTACTCCAATAACTCAATAAGAAGGCGCGCCTATGTCAGGCCAAGGCAAATTCAAGAAACAGCTCTCTCTGGTTGACCTCACATTCATCGGCCTGGGGGCGATCTTCGGCTCTGGCTGGTTGTTCGCCGCCAGCCATGTCTCGGCCATCGCCGGGCCGGCGGGAATCTTCTCCTGGCTGCTCGGCGGTTTCGCCGTCCTGCTGCTGGGCATCGTCTATTGCGAACTGGGCGCGGCCTTGCCGCGAGCGGGCGGGGTGGTGCGTTATCCGGTGTTCTCCCACGGGCCGCTGCTGGGTTACCTGATGGGCTTCATCACCCTGATCGCGTTTTCCAGCCTGGTGGCCATTGAAGTGGTGGCGGCGCGGCAATACGCGGCGGCCTGGTTTCCGGGGCTGACCCATGCCGGCAACAGCAACCCGACCATTCTCGGCTGGCTGGTGCAGTTCGCCCTGTTGTGCCTGTTCTTCTGGCTCAACTACTCCAGCGTCAAGACCTTCGCCAAGTCCAACAACCTCATCAGCCTGTTCAAGTTCGTCGTGCCGCTGCTGGTCATCGGCGTGCTGTTCACCTTCTTCAAGCCGGAGAATTTCCATGTCCAGGGCTTTGCCCCTTTCGGTCTGTCTGGCATCGAAATGGCGGTCTCCGCCGGCGGCATCATCTTCGCCTACCTGGGGCTGACGCCGATCATTTCGGTGGCCAGCGAAGTGCGCAATCCACAGCGCACCATTCCCATCGCATTGATCCTTTCGGTCCTGCTCTCGACCCTGATCTACGGCCTGCTGCAACTGGCGTTCCTCGGCAGCATTCCCACCGACATGCTGGCCAACGGCTGGAGCAGCATCAGCAAGGAATTCTCCCTGCCGTACCGCGACATCGCCCTGACCCTGGGCGTCGGCTGGCTGGCTTATCTGGTGGTGGCGGACGCGGTCATCTCCCCCAGCGGCTGCGGCAACATCTACATGAATGCCACGCCACGGGTGGTGTACGGCTGGGCGAAGACCGGGACCTTTTTCAAGATCTTCACTCGCATCGACGAGCAGTCCGGCATCCCGCGCCCGGCGCTATGGCTGACCTTCGGCCTGTCGGTGTTCTGGACCTTGCCGTTCCCGTCCTGGGAAGCGCTGATCAACGTGGTGTCGGCGGCCCTGGTGCTGAGTTATGCGATTGCCCCGATCAGCGTGGCGGCGCTGCGCAAGAGCGCGCCGGACCTGCCGCGGCCGTTCCGGGTCAGCGGCTTCGGCCTGTTGGGGCCGGTGTCCTTTGTCATCGCCGCGCTGATCGTCTACTGGTCCGGCTGGAGCACGGTGTCCTGGCTGCTGGGCCTGCAGATCCTGATGTTCGTCATCTACCTGGGCTGCAAGCGCCTGGTCCCCACCGACCACCTGAGCCTTACCGAACAGGTGCGCTCGTCCCTGTGGCTGATCGCCTTTTACGCCCTGACCATGGTCATTTCCTACCTGGGCAGCTTCGGCGGTATCGGTACGCTGACCCATCCCTACGACACCCTGGCCGTCACGCTTATGGCCCTGTGCATCTACTACTGGGGCGCCAATACCGGGGTGCCGGGCAGCAAGTTGGTGTTGGAAGGGGAAGACGAATGACTGCTAGGCATTTCACGCCATTTATTCAGAGAGGTAACCCATGCCTGTAACAGGACAACTGCTGATCGGCCAATCCCGCGTGCGTGGCGGCCACGGCGAAGTGCATGCGCTGGCCGCCGCCACCGGCGAGATTCTGGCGCCGAGTTTTGGCGGTGCCGGCCCGCATGACCTGGAGCGCGCCTGCGCCCTGGCCGAGGCTGCATTCGACCGCTATCGGGAAACCAGCCTGGAACAACGGGCGGCGTTCCTGGAGAGCATCGCCAGCAACATCCTTGCCCTGGGCGACGAGCTGATCGAGCGCTGCATGAGCGAGACTGGCCTGCCTCGCGCCCGCCTGGAAGGCGAGTGGGGGCGCACGGTCGGCCAACTGCGTTTGTTTGCGGCGGTGGTGCGCGACGGCAGTTTCCTGGAGGCACGCATCGACCCGGCCCAGCCGGAGCGCCAGCCCTTGCCCAAGGTGGATCTGCGCCTGCACCAGATCGCCATCGGGCCGGTGGCGGTGTTCGGTGCCTCGAACTTTCCCCTGGCGTTTTCCGTGGCCGGCGGCGACACCGCCTCGGCGCTGGCCGCCGGTTGCCCGGTGGTGGTCAAGGCGCATTCGGCGCACCCGGGCACCTCGGAACTGGTAGGGCAGGCGATCCAGCAGGCGGTGCACAGTCACGGCTTGCCGGAAGGGGTGTTCTCGCTGCTGTTCGATTCCGGCCGCAGCATTGGCCAGGGGCTGGTGGCGGACAGCCGGATCAAGGCTGTGGGCTTTACCGGTTCGCGCAGCGGCGGTGTGACGCTGATGAAGATCGCCGCGGCCCGCGAGGAGCCGATCCCGGTCTATGCCGAGATGAGTTCGATCAACCCGGTGCTGCTGTTGGCCAATGCGCTGGCCGAGCGGGGCGAAGCCATCGCCAAGGCCTTGGTCGGCTCCCTGACCCTGGGCGCCGGCCAGTTCTGCACCAACCCGGGGTTGATCCTTGCCGTCGACAGCCCGGCGCTGCGGGCATTCGAAGCCGCGGCGGCCGTATCGCTCAAGGTGGAGCCCGCCCAGACCATGCTGACGCCGGGCATCCACGCCAGCTACTGCCAGGGTGTCGAGCGGCTGCTGCGGCATGCCGAGGTGGACTGCCTGGGGCAGGGCGGCGATGACGAACGTTACCAGGCCCGCGCCGCGCTGTTCGCCACTTCGGCCGAGGCCTTTATGGCCAGGACGGAGTTGCGCGAAGAAGTCTTCGGCCCGGCCTCGTTGATCGTGCGCTGCACCGATGCGGCCCAGATGAAAGCGCTGCTGGCGAGCCTGGAAGGTCAGCTGACCATCGCCCTGCACCTGAGCGACGACGACCATCCGCAAGCCCGGGAACTGCTGCCGTTGCTGGAGCGAAAGGCCGGCCGCCTGCTGGTCAACGGTTTTGGCACCGGTGTCGAAGTCGGCCATGCCATGGTCCATGGCGGCCCGTTCCCCGCCACCTCGGACACGCGCACCACCTCGGTGGGCAGCCTGGCGATCCAGCGCTTCCTGCGCCCAGTGTCCTATCAGGACTTGCCGCAAGCACTGCTGCCGCAGGCCCTGCGCAGCGACAACCCCTGGCAGATTCCGCAGCGCCTCAACGGCGAACGGCCGCGTTGAGAGGGTTGTAGCGAGTGCGCCGGGTTGGCTGTGTGCTGCTCAGGCGCATCTCATCAACCGGTTTTATGTCGCACCGCCTGATCGAGGCGGTTATGTCTTCACGATCATGAGGCAGTGAAATGTCCGAACTCATCACCCTGTCCCTCGACCAGGTCCGTGAGCTGTCCCTCAAGGTGCTGACCCGCCACGGCCTGTCCGATGCCCATGCCCGGGCCATTGCTGAGGTCATCACCCAGGGGCAGCGCGACGAGTGCCACTCCCACGGGGTGTATCGCCTGCTGGGCTGTGTGCGCTCCGTGCGCGAGGGCAAGGTCGACCCGCTGGCCGAGCCGAGCCTGCGGCATATTTCCGCGGGTGTGCTGGAGGTGGATGCGCACTACGGTTATTCCTTGCTGGCGTTCCAGAGCGGTCTGCCGTTGCTGGCGGAAAAAGCCCGCAGCCAGGGCCTCGCGGCCATGGCGATCAAGCGGTGCTTCCACTTCTCGGCGCTGTGGCCGGAGGTCGAGGCCATCGCCGCCGAAGGGCTGGTGGGCATCGTCATGAACCCCAGCCACAGTTGGGTAGCGCCGGCGGGTGGCAGCAAACCGGTGTTCGGCACCAACCCCCTGGCGTTCGCCTGGCCACGGCCGTCGGGCCAGCCGTTCGTGTTCGACTTCGCCACCAGCGCCATCGCCCGCGGCGATATCGAACTGCACGCGCGCCAAGGCAAGGCCATCCCTGAACACTGGGCTATCGATGCCCAGGGCCAGCCCACCACGGACGCCAAGGCAGCCCTGCAAGGCGCCATGCAAACCTTCGGCGGGCACAAGGGTTCAGCCCTGGCGGCGATGATCGAACTGCTGGCCGGCGCCCTGATCGGCGACCTCACCAGCGCCGAATCCATGGCCTTCGACGCCGGCGTCGGCGCCGCGCCCTGCCACGGTGAACTGATCCTCGCATTCGACCCCAAAGTGTTCTTGGGCGAGGACTACCCGCAAGGCCTGGCGCGCGCCGAAGGACTGTTCACGGCCATTACCGAGCAAGGCGCGCGGCTGCCGTCGCAGCGGCGTTTCGAGGCTCGAAAGCGCAGTCTCGAGCACGGTGTGCAGATTCCTCGTTCCCTCTGGCAAGACATTCAGGCGCTACTGTCCTGAGCGTCTGCATAACCAATGGGCTTACGTGTTGCCTGGCGCTTTATCCCGCTGAAAAACCGCAAGGCATGTTCGCTTTTGCTTGAGTGATATCACATTGATATGTGTGGTGGGGCTTCTGTATTCTTGCCCTGGCTTTTAGATAGGGACCTTATGCGGGTTGAACAAGGACAGTGTGATGAGTGTTGATAAAATCGAGAAGTTGTTGAAGTTTCTACCGCCAGAAGACTATGTCTTGGATTCTTTGAAAGGCGAAAAAGTCTGGTTCAGTTACTTGAAGAATCTGAATGATCCCTTTGAGGGCAATGTCCGCTTTTCGAAGCTGGAGCGTGAGGAAGTTATTAATGTGTTTCTGGAGGTTGTCACTTCTAAAGGGGCCATTGCCCCGGCGGAGCTTCCGGAATACAGAAAAGCTTTGGAGATTGATGGTCACTATGATGGGCTTGTGGAAGCCATTGGCGAGATAGAGAAAGATACTGTCCGAAACATCATGGAAACCTTCTCCGCCTTCTCATGCTGCCGAGTCATGTCTGGAAGTACCGTCGCAGAACGAGCGAATGAAATCCTTATGTGGGCTCACTACACGAAAAGCTTCCGCGGCTTGTGTATAGACTTTGACTTTCATGTGCTCGACAGATCGCTTCGTGAGCTCAATCGCGATGACGCCATGGATAACGAGCTGATCAGTTACGAACCTGAAATGTGTGAGCTGGATTTTCCGCAGTTCATGCGTAATGCCATCAAGCCCCATCAGGTGGGAATGGACGATTACATCAAGACATCGATTCTAAGAAAACATTCGATCTGGGAGTATGAAAAGGAACTCCGCTTCCTGAGTGGCAGGGAAGGGTTGTTCAATATTTCCAATGAGGCTATCAAAGGTGTTTATCTGGGGCCGAATATGGATGAGAAGTACCGCGAGGACGTGGTCGATATGTTTCGGAGTAAGTTTCCTTATGTGAAGCTCTATAATGTCGCTCCGTATGGCTATGGCTTTAATTATAAAGAACTCAAATGATCTCGCATGCCGGGTGTTGTTGTTCTTGAGCACACGCTGGATGCAAGGTGCAAAGGACAGGGACCGGGTGCTGTAGAGGTATTCTCTCCAGCCTGTGGTTATTGCTCCTTGGGTGCTGCCAATGTCATGGAATATGGATATCACGACAAATGAACCTCCACTTCGAAACCCCCAACCTGCTGCTCCGCCCACGCACCCTCGAACACTTCGAGGCCTGCATCGCCATGGACCTCGATCCGCAAGTCACCCGTTATCTTCCTGGCCCCTGGGACGGTGGGGAGGAGCACCGCAATTTTGTGCGTTCGCGTATCGAGCGCGATTTCGGCGAGTCCTGCGGTTACTGGGCGATCTTTGCCAAGTCCGCGCCGGAGGAGTTTCTCGGCTGGGTATCGTTCATTCCCTATGAGGCTGTCGGCCCCGAGCTGGAAATGGGCTGGCGCCTGGTGCGGCGGGCGTGGGGCAAGGGGATTGCCTCCGAGGCGGCGGGGCGCATTGTCGAGCATGCTTTTCTTGGGGCTGGAGTCGAGCGCATCGTCGCCGATGCCCATGCCTTGAACGAAGCGTCTCTGGCGGTGGCGCGCAAAGTGGGTTTTCGTTTTGTGCGCGATGGTGAGTTCGAAGGCTTGCCGAGCAAGTTTTTCGAGATGACCCGGGCGGATTTCGACGCTCGACGACGTTGATCTGCCGCCGCTGACTGGCCGTTTGTCGCCCCCCTGCTGTCGCTATCTGCCGGCCGCTGTCAGGTTCAGCAAGCAGACAGTTTCGAGCTGTTAAAACACTCCGTACGCCTGGCAGGAGCCGGGTGGTTGCAGGGGGCGTTGTCAGCAGTTCAAGCGTCGGCGTCAAGCGCCGGGGAGGCAGCATGTTGTTACGTTACACGGCTCTGGTGGCGGTGGTCGTAGTGGCCTCCGGGTGTGTGCAGGAACGGGTGGTGCATGAGCGGCGGGTGGTCGAACGCGCGGCGCCGGTGGAGTACACCGAGGTGGTTGCGCCGCAGCCACCGCCGGTGCGGGTCATCGAAGTCGAGCCCATGCATCGCCCGGGTTATGTCTGGTCCCGGGCTTACTGGCACTGGGATGGCCGGCAATATGTGGCGGTCCATGGTCACTGGGAGCCGTTGCGCCCCGGGTACCATTATGTGCACCCGTTCTGGGAGCCTCGCGGCGATGGCTGGCACCTGCATGCGGGTGGCTGGGCCAGTTGACCGAGGGCAAGCCGGCGCACAGGCAAGCCGATGAAAACGACCCGAATGGGTCGTTTTTTTTGCGCTCGCAGAACGCTGCCTACCCCGATGTCAGGAGCGCCACGAACCTTCGGGCAGTTCAACCTCCCGTTGCGCCTCCGCCAGGGCCGCGCGCAGCCCCGGTTTATCCAGCGGGATGCAGTAGGCCGGTTTGGCCCGTTCGAAGCGCCAGCTTTCCGCCAAGTTGCCGCCATCGACAGCGTCGAAACCCAGCTCATCCAGCAATTGCACGACCTGCGCCTTGGCCTGCGGATCGTCACCGGCAATGGGCAGGGCACGACGATCAGGGGCGCCGTTGGGACGGCCGTCAGTCAGCAGGTCCTGGGCGAGGATCGCATTGAACACCTTTACCACCCTGGCGCCTTCGAGGTGCTCGGCGAGCAATTGGCTGGTGGTGGTTTCGAAGCGGTCCAGGGCTTCGATGTGGTCGTCGCGGGACGGGTAATAGTTGTTGGCATCCAGCACCGTCTTGCCAGCCAGCAGGGCGGCGGGGAGGCTGCGGTAATGGGCCAGTGGGATGGCCGCCAGCACCAGTTCGCCGAACTGCACGGCGTCTTCCACAGTGCCGATGCGGCTGCCGCGAATACCGCTGGCCACGCTGCTCATGGTCTGCGGGCCACGGGAGTTGCTGAGCATCACCTCATGCCCCGCCGCCAGGGCCAGTTGCGCCACGGCGCGCCCGATAAAACCTGCTCCGATAATGCCGATACGCATGTCTATGCTCCGTTGAAAGGGTCGAGCGGCTATGATGATTCGCCACCAGATGGCAATAAATAAGCGTCTGGTAGTTGGTCTTGTTACTGGGAGTGTTGAATGGTGGATCGTCTGACCAGCATGGAGGCCTTTGTCGCGGCCGCCGAAAGCGGTTCCTACGCGCGTGCGGCGACCCGCCTGGGGCTGTCACCGCAGATGGTCGCCAAGCATGTCGCGGCGCTGGAGCAGCGGCTGGGCGCGCGCCTGCTCAACCGCACCACGCGCCGGCAAAACCTGACAGAGCTGGGCAGTGCCTACCTCGAGCGCTGCAAGCACATTCTCGGCGAGGCCCAGGCCGCCGACTCCCTGGCGCAGATCATGAACGCCACGCCCCGGGGCAAGTTGCGCATCAGCGCGCCGGTCACCTTCGGTTCCTACAGCCTCATGCCCTTCGTGACAGGCTTTTTGCGCGAGCATCCGGAGGTGGAAATCGACCTGCACCTCACCGATCGCTACATCGACCTGGTGGAGGAGGGCTACGAGGCGGCCTTTCGTATCGGGCCGCTGGCCGATTCCAGCCTCACCGCCAGGCCGCTGGCGCCCTATCGGCTGATCGCCTGCGCGGCGCCTGCCTACCTCGCTGCCCGGGGCACGCCACGGGTGCCGGCCGATCTCGAGCAGCATGAGTGCCTGGGGTACGCCTACTGGTCACGGCCGGCGGACAACCAATGGCAGTTCCGCCGCGACGGCCGGGTGCATGAGGTTCAGGTGCGCAGCCGCTTGCAGGTCAACGAGAGCAAGGCGCTGCTGTCGGCGGCCGTGGATGGCTTCGGCATAGTGCTGGGGCCGGCGGATTTTCTCGAGCCGGCGCGGGCCGCGGGGGAGTTGGTGCAGTTGCTACCCGGCTATGAGGCGCCGAGCCGCGCCATGCATCTGCTGTACCGGCCGGACCGGCAGATGACCGCCAAGCTGCGGCACTTCGTCGATGCGGCTATCGCTCGTTTTGGCGCCTGAGATCACTGCCTGAAACCCTCGAAGCGCTCTAGACCAAAGGTCTTGAGAACCATACTTTTTTGTAACCGATACCGTTCGTCCGACGGATGGGTTTGGCAAGCGCCTGCCCGTCAGTCATTCTGGAGGGCGAGATGTCCTAGTGCCACTACTGCATTCATGGCTGTCGTGTCCCTCAGCCTCCCTGCGAATAGGTTGTTTATTGTGATGATCGCATTATCCCGGCCCGAGGTTGTGTATGCCCGATAAGGCGATTGCCGAGGAGCGGCGCCTGGCCGCCCTGCATGCCCTGGAGTTGCTGGACACCGCCAGTTGCGAGAATTTCGACCGGATCTGCCGCATGGCGGCCGAGTACTTCAAGGTGCCGACTGCCTTGATCAGCCTGGTGGACCGCGATCGCCAGTGGTTCAAGTCGCGGGTCGGCTTCGATGAGCCGCAGACTCCCATCAGCCAGTCGTTCTGTGCCTTCACGGTGCAAGGCCGCGAGGTGCTGGAGGTGCGCAACGCGGCGCGCGATCCGCGCTTCCACGACAACCCCTTGGTGACCCGGGACCAGGGCATCCGCTTTTACGCAGGGGCACCGCTGTTGACCGCGTCCGGTTATGCCATCGGCAGCCTGTGCATCATCGACAAGGTCGAGCAGCAGTTGACCATCGTCGAACGCCAGCAGTTGCGGGACATGGCGGCGATGGTCATGGAGCAGGTCGAGCAGCGCCAGCGCCTGCGCCGTCGTGACCCGGTCAGCGGCCTGGCCAATCGCGAGCAGTTCCAGGGCGACCTGCGGGACCTGGCCGAGCACCACCTCGGCGAAAAGCGCGTGCTGGTGCTGATCGATGCCCTGGACATGAAGGTCGCCCACGAACTGACCCTGGCCCTGGGGCTGGCACCCTTCGAGACCATCATCCGGTTTCTCGCGCTGCGCCTGCAGGAGTACATGGGGCGGCATGTGCGGGTCTATCACGTGTCGGTCAAACGCTTCGGCTTCCTACTACCGGCGCCGGCCCAGGGGCTCGATAAGCTGCTCGACGCCCTGGTCAGCCGCCTGCGTCGCCAGCCGCCCGGGTTGGGGTTTCCCATGATTCCCACGGTCTGCGCTGGAACCGTGGAGTTCGAGATCGATACCCAGTCGGTGGACGATGCCTTGCGCAAGGCCATGTTCGCCCTGGAACTGGCCATGGCCAGGCGCAGTTTCTGGGCGCATTACGATGCCGGGCGCGATCATGCCCAGCGCCGTGCGTTCAACCTGGCCTCGGACCTCAACGATGCCTTGCGCAGTGGCCAGATCTACCTGATGTTCCAGCCGCGCTTCGCCCTGCCCGATGGGGCCCAGGTGAGTGCCGAAGCCTTGCTGCGCTGGGAACATCCGTGGCTGGGGCCGATCTCGCCCGCCGAGTTCATTCCGGTGATGGAGCGCAACGGCCTGATTCATCAGGTGACCCGCTGGGTCATCGACACGGTGTTGAGCAAGTTGCACAGCTGGGGCCTGCCCGAGAGCAGCAAGCTGTCGATCAATCTGTCGCCCAAGGATTTCGAGGACCAGGATATCGCCGAGCTGATCCGCCACGCCTGCGAGCGGCACCGCATCGACCCGCGGCGCCTCGAAGTGGAGATCACCGAAGGCGAGTGGCTGCGTTCCAACCCGAATGTCCTGGCGCAACTGACGCGCATTCGCGAGCTGGGCATGGATGTGGCCATCGATGACTTCGGCACCGGCTACAGCAACTTCGCCTACCTGCATCAGATTCCGGCCAATGTGGTGAAGCTCGACAAGTCGATGATCACCGACCTGGAACGCAACACCCAGCACCAGAAGATCACCCGCTCGATCATCAGCCTGGCCCGCGAACTGGGCTATCGCACCGTGGCCGAGGGCATCGAGAGTTTCAAATGCCTGCAGATGCTGTACGCGTTCGGCTGCGATGAAGCCCAGGGTTATTTCCTCGCCAGGCCAATGCTGCAGGAACGCTTCCTGGCCTGGAGCGGGGCGAACCGCTTTCCGTTGCAGCCCTGTGTGTAGGGCGGGCCTGCGGCTCGCCGACGAGGCTGTGCCTTAGCGGGCCTGGCCGAGGGCCTTGGCCATGGCTTCGCCCGCCAGGGCATGGACCTTGCGGGTCGGGTGCCATTCATCCCAATAGAAATATTCGTCTGGATGGGCGCATGCCGGCTTCACCTCGGGGTAGGTCGGCTGGCATGGCTGGTCGAGCTGGGCCAGGCCATGTTCGGCAGGCTGGCGGCGCAGCTGGTCGCTGAAGGCGATGTGGTCGAAGTAGGTGATCCGCACATCGAGCTTTTTGCTCTCGGCCACCAGCAGCGGCGGCAGTTTCCGTTCAAGTATCTGTTGATAGCGCAGCGCTTGTTCGCTCTGCCAGCTGGCCACCACCGCCGGGGCATGGCGCAGGTCGGTGCTGCCGACCACCAGGAAATGCCTGGCGCCGGCCTTGGCCAGGCGGCCGACGGCATTCTGGATATGGCCGATGCTGCTGGCGGCCAATTCGTCGATCGGCTCCTTGTGGCCGAAGTCGGCGTGCTCGAAAAAGTCGTTGGCGCTGATGAAGATGAAGTACAGCGCGCGCGGGTCGGCCTGGCCTTTGGCGTTGGCCAGGTAGTCGTCGATCTGCCCGCTCACTCCTGTGTCGCGGTACGCGGTCATCCAGGCGTAGTAATTGTTCTGCCCGCTTTTCGCGCCGCCAACGGCGTGGTCGGTGAGGGGCAGTTGCAGGCTTTTTGCGAGCATTTCGACGGCGGTCGGACCGTTGCTCCAGCGGCCTTGCCAGTACAGCTCGCCGGGCAGTTGCTGAGCGTCCTTGAGCTGGTGGGCGAGCATGTCCCGGGTCAAGCGGTCGCTGGCGCCGTTGTCGGAGTAGCTGTCGCCGAAGGCGTAGAGATGATCGAACGAAGGGCCGGCCAGGCAGCTGCCGGCGACCAACGAAAGTGCGAGCAAGGGAGCGAGCAGGATCTGGCGCATGGGCGGTCTCTACGGTGAAAGGCGAGGGCTCATCGTAGAAGTTTCGAGCGCTGCCGATGCACCGGATGCGACCTGGGCGTAGCCGTACTCGTCCGCACGTACCTGTGGGCGACCCGTACGACTAAAGTCTCATCGCGACGAACCAGCGAGCAAAGCCTCGACCTTTTGCCGGAACGCCTCCAGCGCAGCCTGCTCTTCGGTGCTGTATTGCTTGGCGCTTTCATGCAGCGCGCAGACGGTACCGAACACCTCGCCATCGGCATCGCGCACCGGGTAACCCAGGTAGTTGCTCAGGCCGAATTCCACCTCGTCCTCGTTGCCCGCCCACTCGGCTTCCAGCCGTGAATCCTTGACGTACAGCGGCTGGCCGCTGTCCACCACCCGCTCGCAATACAGCGCCTGGCCGTTGTGCGCGAGGCTGCTTTTCTGGCCCTGGGCGCCAATCGGATAAGTATCCTCATGCCGCCCGCCGGAAGCTTCGACCTGCATGTGCTGGGGCAGTGAACGCATGATCAGAATGGAGCTGACGCCCAGCTGCCTGGCCAGGGCATCGATATCGGCCTGCAGCGAGTCGAACAA
>NZ_JACNAC010000057.1:0-42241 GCF_017349775.1 Pseudomonas sp. GW460-12-10-14-TSB1 | reverse complement strand
CATCGACAGGCTAAAGGTCTGGTCGGACGCCGCCGGGTCGAACTCGCTGCTCGGGTCCAGGCCTTCCTGCAACAGGCGCAGGGCCTGGCGCACCGAGCCGTGCAGCACATGAGCCCGGGGCGTGGGCTGCATGCCCCGGGCGGTGCGGATGAACAGCGGCTCGTCGAGCTGGCTGCGCAGGCGCGCCAGGGCATTGCTCACCGCCGGCTGGCTGAGGTTCAGGCGCACCGCCGCACGGGACAGGTTCTGCTCCTGCATCAGCGCGTCGAACACCAGCAACAGGTTGAGATCCAGGTGCCGCAAATTCAGCTTCATGAATAATGCCCATTCCGAATATCCATTAGCTGGATAATTCGAGCAGGACTAATCTTCTGTCAATAAGAACGACAAAACCCACAGGAGAACGGCCTTGAGGCAAACCACCCTGGCATTTCGCGAGCGTTACCGCGCCGCGGTTCATCCGCGCTACAACCCGTGGCTGCACGGCGGTTTCGTGCTGGCCTACGGCATGGCGTGCATCGCCCTGCTGTGGAGCACCCTGCACCAGGTGCAGCCGCTGGAGTGGCTGGCGGTGCCGGTGGCGCTGCTGTTCTTCAACCTGTGCATCTATGTCGTGCACCGCTGGCTGGGCCACCACAAGCAGGCCTTCGCGCGGATGTTCTATGCCCGCCACAGCGGCGATCACCACAGTTTCTTCGTGCCTGGATACATGACCTACGACGGCCCCCGGGACTGGCGGGTGATCCTGTTCCCGGCCTGGCTGATCCTGGTCCACAGCCTGCTGTTCGCCCTGCCGCTGTGGTGGCTGCTGCAGTTGTGGAATGCCAATGTCGCGGCGCTGTTCGCCAGCTGCACCCTGATCGGCTACCTGGCCTACGAAGTGTTCCATGCCTGCGAACACCTGCCGGCCGGGCATCCGCTGGCGCGGCTGCCGTGGATCCGCCAGATGCGCCGCCTGCATGAGTTGCATCACCGCCGCGAGCTGATGCAGGAGCGCAATTTCAACATTGTCCTGCCGCTGATGGATTACCTGTTCGGCACCCTGTACTGGGAGCCGGAACCCGCTAACGCCTCTCTATCGACAAGGTCCTCGTCCATGACCCGCATGCAGCATCAGATCGATATTCCGCGCAACCCGGTGGCCCTGCTCGACTACGCCAGCGCCTCCAGCCGCTGGCCGGAGTGGCACCCGTCTTCGCTGAAGGTCCAGGGTCCGGCCGGGGCCCTGCCCGCCGGCGCGCGGTTCGAGGAAGACATCCACGCCGGCGGGCGCAGCGGGCACCTGAGCTGGCGGGTCGACGAGTATCTGCCGGGGCATCGCTGGAGTGCCTCGGCCCAGGGCGATCATGGCCTGCAGCTGGTGGTGACCTACGAGTGCCAGGCGCTGGACGCCCATCACACGCGGTTTATCCGCACCCTGGAATACCGCTTCGACGGCCTGCTGATGCGCCTGGGCAATCGCCTGTTATTCAGAAGGCGGATAGAACGGGAGTCCGCCGACTCCCTGCTAGCCTTATGCGAAATGGCGCAACGGGCAATTCCCCTGGGCGCCGGCGTCGCACCGCAGCGTGTGACCTGAACCCATCACCCAGGAGCCGCCATCGATGAAGCCAGTCGCACCCCGTCGGATCAAAATTCGCCATCTGCTGCTGGTCGTGATCATCGCCATCGGCGCCTTTCTGCTGCTGATGCCGACCAAGGTCCAGCCATTGGCCTGGACCCCGCCGGTGGCGCCTTCGCTGAAGAGCGGCCTGTACGCCGAGAACCAGAAGCTCAAGGGCCTGCAGGCGGTGGGCGCGCGGAATATCGACGGGCCGGAAGCCCTGCTACTGGAGAACGGCTCGCTGATCAGCGGCCTGCATGACGGGCGGGTGATCCGCACCGCCCTGGACGGCAGCACCCTGCAGGTACTGGCCAATACCGGCGGACGCCCCCTGGGCCTGGCCCGGCATCCGGATGGCCGGCTGATCATCGCCGACGCGATCAAGGGCCTGCTGGCGCTGGACGCCAAGGGCCAGTTGAGCACCCTCACCACTTCCGCCAACGGCCTACCCTTCGGCTTTACCGACGACGTGGCGGTGGACGCCGCCGGGCGTTATGCCTACTTCAGCGACGCCACCAGCCGCTGGGGCTACGGCCAGGATGGCGAGGCGGTGATCGAGCACGGCGGCGACGGTCGCCTGCTGCGTTATGACTTCCAGACCGGCCAGACCGAACAGTTGCTGGATGGCCTGGAGTTCGCCAACGGTATCGCCCTCGGGCCCCAGGAAGCCTATGTGCTGGTCAACGAAACCGGCGCCTACCGGATCAGCCGCTACTGGCTCAGCGGCGCCAAGGCCGGCACCCGCGACCTGTTCATCGACAACCTGCCGGGGTTGCCGGACAACCTCAGTTTCAACGGCCAGGGACGTTTCTGGGTGGCGCTCTACGCCCCGCGCAACGTCCTGCTCGACGGCACCGCGCCCTACCCGCTGGTGCGCAAGATGATCGTCCGCGCCATGACCCTGCTGCCCAAGCCGGTGGAAAAACGCGGCTTCGTCCTGGGCCTGGATACCCAGGGCCAGGTCATCGCCAACCTGCAGGACGCCAGCGCCGGCAACTACGCGCCCATCACCACGGTGCGCGAATACGGCGACGCCCTGTACTTCGGCTCGCTCAAGGCCACGCATATGGCGCGCCTGCCGCTGAGCGTCGCCCTGGCGAAGGCGCCCTGACGCCGTCGCGGCCTGGATCCGGGCGAATCGGGTCCTGAGCCGCTACCCGGGCACCGCCATGGCCGCCAGAGGTGGAGGCTTATTGATTCTGATCTAAGCTCTCCCGCGCGGCGCCGTCAGGCGCCCCACCATGGAACGACAAACAATCGAATCCGATTGATTCCCATCACATTGAGAGTGGATCCACCCATGAAAATCAAAATCCTCCTGGCTTCCCTGCTGCTCACTTCATCCCTGTCGGCGCTGGCCGCGTGCCCGGTGTTCGGACCGTCCGAGGATCCCTGCGCAGGCCCGGTATTCGGCCCGAGCACCTGCGAGTGCCCTTGAGGCAGGCAAGCGCTGAAACAGGCGCGCCCGCCCCTCGGGCGCGTCTCGCCAAACATGTGAGTGGAGACAGGGGAATAAATACGCAACCAGCAGGAAGAGCAGCGATGCTCTTGATTGCATAGAACCTGGCGAGACGCCCGAAGCTTCGGGACATCTCGCTCAGGACAGGGTCGGGGTCAGAAGCGGGCAGTCAGCTTCTCGGAAATTTCATCCTTGATCAGCAGCCGCTTTTCCTTGAGTCGTTTCAACTCCTCGTCAGCGGCCGCCGCGGCCTCCGCTTTGAGCACCTGATCATCAATGGTGGAGTATTTATCGAACAAGGCATTCAAGTGCGGGTCATTGGCCCGACGCTGTTGAATGTCTTCTTTGCTGTAGCTCAGGTCCTGATACAGGTCATGGGGCACCGGCATGAAACACCTCCGTTTGTTGATCGGTAGCAAGCGCACTTACAGGCGCTCGCCAGTTACCAGAATGACCTCCACCACCGCTGTCTGTCGACCGCCAATCAGACCACAGCGCTAGCCGTTCGTCGCCTTCAACGGCACAGCCCGCGACCAAGCGTCTGCCCCCACAACCCGCCATGACCTAAGCCCCGCTGAGGGTGCCGCGACTCACCCCAGGGCCTGGGCCAGAAACGGAGCGGTGCGGCTCTTGCGGTGCCTGGCCACCTGCTGCGGGGTACCGCTGACCACCACTTTGCCGCCCTGGTCACCGGCGCCCGGGCCGATATCGATCACCCAGTCGGCCTGGGCCACCACGCGCATTTCATGCTCGACCACCACCACGCTGTGGCCGGCCCGCACCAGGTTGTCCAGTTGTTCCAGCAGGCGATCGACATCTCGTGGATGCAAACCGGTAGTCGGCTCGTCCAGCACATACAGGGTTGCACCGCGGGGGTTGCGCTGCAGTTCGGTGGCCAGCTTGATCCGCTGTGCTTCGCCGCCGGACAGCTCGGTGGCCGGCTGGCCGAGGCGCAGGTAACCCAGGCCGATATCGCGCAGGACTTCCAGGGAACGGCGGATGCTCGCTTGCTCGGCGAACACCTCGACCGCCTCCTGCACCGTCAGTTGCAGGACCTGGGCGATGTTCAGGTCTTGCCACTTGATGGCCAGGGTCTGCGAGTTGTAGCGCGCGCCGTGGCAGGTCGGGCACGGCGCATAGACGCTGGGCATGAACAGCAGCTCGACGCTGACAAAACCTTCGCCTTCGCAGGCCGGGCAGCGGCCCTTGGCGACGTTGAAGGAGAACTGCCCGGCGTCGTAGCCCAGGGCTCGCGCCTCGGGGGTGGCGGCGAACAGCTTGCGCACGTGGTCGAACAGCCCGGTGTAGGTCGCCAGGTTCGAGCGCGGGGTGCGG
This sequence comes from Pseudomonas sp. GW460-12-10-14-TSB1, assembly GCF_017349775.1. NCBI lineage: Bacteria > Pseudomonadati > Pseudomonadota > Gammaproteobacteria > Pseudomonadales > Pseudomonadaceae > Pseudomonas > Pseudomonas sp. GW460-12-10-14-TSB1. Next base: position 37,844 of record NZ_JACNAC010000057.1, on the reverse strand, counting down.
CCGATGGGTTTCTGGTCCACCTGCACCAGGCGCTTGATCCGTTCCAGCCCGGCGGTGACTTCGCCGCTGCTGGCCTGCGGGGCGTCGTCTTCCAGGTTCAGCTCTTCCGGCTCTTCATTGCCCTGCGGCCGCCCGAGGTGCGCGCCCACCAGTTCCAGCAGGGCCTGGCTGACCAGGCTCGACTTGCCGGAACCCGACACCCCGGTCACCGCGGTGAAGCAGCCGAGGGGGAATTCGGCACTCAGGTCATTCAGGTTGTTGCGGCTGATGCCTTCCAGGCGCAGCCAGCCCTGGGCCTGGCGCGCGGTGCGACGGGCCGGCGTCTGCTCGGCGAACAGGTAGGCGCGGGTCTGCGACTCCGCGACCTCGGCCAGCCCCGCTGGCGGGCCGCTGTACAGCACCTGGCCGCCCTGCTCGCCCGCCGCCGGGCCGACGTCGATCAGCCAGTCGGCGCGGCGCATGGTCTGTAGGTCGTGCTCGACCACGAACAGCGAATTGCCCGAAGCCTTGAGTTGCTGCAAAGCCTCGAACAGCGCCTCGGCGTCCGCCGGGTGCAGGCCCGCCGAAGGCTCGTCGAGCACATAGATCACCCCGAACAGCTGCGAACCCAGTTGGGTCGCCAGGCGCAGGCGCTGCAACTCGCCGGACGACAGGGTCGGCGTACTGCGCTCCAGGGCCAGGTACCCCAGGCCCAGGCCGGTCAGGGTGCTGACCCGCTCCAGCAGGTCCTGGGCGATGCGTTGCGCGGCCAGGCGTTTTTCCAGGGACAGGTTCGGCGTATGCCGCACATCCGGTCCTCCGACATGCCCCGGCGCGCCCTGGGCGATTCGTTCCTGGCGCGCGGCCTGGGTCTGTTCGTGGCTCCAGACCTCGCCGGCCTCCTCGGCCTGTTCCAGGTAAGCCTGGGCAGCCACCGGCTTGAGCACCTCGGCCAGTTGCAGCAAGGGCATCTGCGACAGCTCGCCGATGTCGAGGCCGGCGAAGGTCACCGACAACGCCTCGCGCTTCAGGCGCTTGCCCTCGCACAGCGGGCACGGACTGCCGAGCATGAACTGCGACACGCGTTTTTTCATCAGCGCGCTTTGCGAATGGGTGAAGGTGTGCAGCACATAACGCCGGGCCCCGCTGAAGGTGCCCATGTAGCTCGGCTCCTGCTTGCGCTTGAGGGCCTCGCGGGTCTGCTCCGGGGTCAGCCCGGCGTACACCGGCACGGTGGGGGTTTCTTCGGTGAACAGAATCCAGTCGCGCTGCTCTTTAGGCAGGTCGCGCCAGGGAATATCGACGTCGTAGCCCAGGGTCACGAGGATGTCGCGCTGGTTCTGCCCCTGCCAGGCCAGGGGCCAGGACGCCACCGCGCGCTGGCGGATGGTCAGCGAAGGATCCGGCACCATGGACGCCTCGCTGACCTCGTAGACCCGGCCCAGGCCATGGCAGTTGGGACAGGCGCCTTGCGGGGTGTTGGGCGAGAAGTCTTCGGCGTAGAGCATCGGCTGCCCCGGCGGGTAGCTGCCGGCCCGGGAATAGAGCATGCGGATCAGGCTGGACAAGGTGGTGACGCTGCCCACCGAAGAGCGGGTGCTCGGCGTGCCGCGCTGCTGTTGCAGGGCCACCGCCGGCGGCAGGCCTTCGATGGCGTCGACATCCGGCACCCCGACCTGATCGATCAGGCGCCGGGCGTAAGGCGCCACCGATTCGAAATAGCGGCGCTGGGCCTCGGCATACAGGGTCGAGAACGCCAGGGACGATTTGCCGGAGCCGGAAACCCCGGTGAACACCACCAGCGCATCGCGGGGAATATCCACGTCGACGTTGCGCAGGTTGTGTTCGCGGGCGCCGCGCACCCTGACAAAACCCGAGCTGTGCGCTGGCAAGGAAGACAAAACCTGGGGCGAAGGCATGTTGCGCGCTGAAGTCATGAGCCAGCCTTGTATCGGAGGTGTCGGGACGAGATTTCAAGTCAGAGAGCCCCACGGCGCCAGCACCGGCGACAGGCAGCCACCCGACCGAGATGCAGGGTGCATGGGCTCGGGATTTTGAGCAACCACGGATGTCAAACGTTCAGCGGGCTTTTTGCCTGGGGTGTTTACGACCTCACGCCTCCAACACAGACCTGACCATGGCGGTCAGGGCGTCCGGGCTGTAGGGCTTGCTCAGCAGGTGGGTGTCCGGGCTGAGCTGGTGATTGCAGGAAATGATGTCGCGGGTATGCCCCGAGGTGAACAGCACCGCCACGGCCGGCGACTGGGTCTTGGCCCAGAGCGCCAGGTCGGTGCTTTTGATCAGGCCGGGCATCACCACATCGGTGAAGATCAGCTCGACCCGGGCGCCGTTCAGCAGCAGTTGCATGGCCGCATCGCCATTGGCCGCCACCAGCACCTTGTAGCCGGCGTGCTCCAGCAGCTCGACCGCGGCCGCGCGGACGTCCTCGTTGTCCTCCACCACCAGGATGGTTTCCTGGCCATGGCCAGGCCGCTGTCCACGCCGGGGCGCCTCTCCCGGCTCCGGTTCGGTGCTGCGGACAAAATACATGCGCACCGTGGTGCCCTGCCCCGGCGTGCTGAGCATCTCGATATGGCCGCCGCTCTGCTTGACGAAACCGAACACCATGCTCAGCCCCAGACCGGTGCCCAGGCCATCGCGCTTGGTGGTGAAGAACGGCTCGAACGCCTGCTTGAGCACCTCGGGGGGCATGCCATCGCCGGTATCGGCCACCGACAGGCACAGGTAGTCGCCGGCGGTGATGCCCTTGCCGGCACAGAAACTGCGGTCGAGCACCACATTTTCACCGCGGATGCCGATGGTGCCCTCACCCTTCATCGCATCGCGGGCGTTGATCGCCAGGTTGAGCAAGGCGTTCTCCAGCTGGCCGCGGTCGACCTTGATGCACCAGGGCTGCGCGGGCAGTTGCACGTCGATATCGATGGTCTCACCGAGGGCCCGTTGCAGCAGCTCACCCAGGCTGTCGGGGATCCGGCAAGGGTTGTAGACCTCGGGCGACAGCGGCTGGCGCCGGGCGAACGCGAGCAGTTGCGCGGACAGCTTGGCGCCGCGCTCGACCGCGGTAATGGCCGCGCCGACCCGGCGCTGCACATTGGCATTGTCCGGCTCATGGCGCGCCAGCAGGTGCAGGTTGCCAGCGATCACTTGCAGCAGATTGTTGAAGTCGTGGGCCACTCCACCGGTCATGCCGCCAATGGCCTCGAGCTTCTGCGACTGGCGCAACTGCTCCTCGGCCGAGACCCGCGCGTTGACCTCCTCGGCCACCCGCTGCTCGAGGTTGCGCGTCAGTTGCAGCAGCGACTCTTCGGCCATCTTGCGTTCGTGGATATCGATCAGCACGCCGGGAAAACGCAAGGCCTGTCCCGCCTCGTCGAACTCGCAACGGCCACAGCCCATGACCCATAGGTAGCTGCCGTCTGCCCGGCGGATGCGGTATTCGCTGTTGTAGGGCACGCCCTTTTGCAGGCTGTAGGCCAGCTGCTCCTTGATTCGCGGCAGGTCCTCGGGGTGTACCCGGCTGTCGGCGACTTCCATCGACAGGTCGTCCAGCGGCTGCTCCAGCGGATAGGAAAAGGTCCGGGCAAAACGCTCGTCGCCCGACAGCCGATCGGCCTTGATGTCCCAGACAAAGGAGCCCAGCAACGCCCCGGCATTGAGCGCCAGCTGCACCCGTTCGTTTTCCACGCGGTAGGCGTTCTCGACTTCCTGGCGGCGTTGCTCGGACAGCACGTGGGCGGTGGTCTCGACCACGATCGCCATGACCCCGGCCGGCGCCTGGTCGTCGCCGGCCACCGGACTGTAGTAGAGGTCCATCCAGACAGGTTCCGGCTGGCCGTTGCGCAGCAGCACCAGCTCCTTGTTGCGGTACGACAGGGTCCCGCCCGCCAGGCAGGTGTCCAGCACATGGCGGTTGAAATCCGCCACCTCCGGCCAGCCCTGCTCCACCTGGCGGCCAAGCAGGTACGGATGGCGGCCGCCGGCGAATTCGGCGTAGGCATCGTTGTAGATCATGTAGCCCGAGCGGCCCCAGAGCAGGACCAGGGGTACCGGCGAAGCCAGCAGCAGTTGCACCGCGCTGCACAGGCTCGACGACCAGTGCTCCAGCGCCCCCAGCTCGGTGACGGACCAGTCGAACGCCTGGATGCGTCCGGCCATCTCGCCTTTCCAGCCCTGGCAACCATGAGGATCGGATAAGAACGGCATCGCTTGACCCAGTGAACATGGATTGAATGACGACACTCTCGGCCCGCGACCCGAACGCCACGGACAGGTACTCAAGGTTTGGAGCACAGGCCACACGGATGGTTTCACCGCATTTTCACGATTGTAGGACAAATCCCCATCATGCCGGGCAGCCCGCCTGGATCTGTAGCCGCTGCCGCAGGCTGCGATAAGGCCGAAGGCCTTCAGCGATCTTGAGGCCTTTACGGCCGCTCTCCGTACGCGGCCCGCGGCAGCGGCTACATCAGTGGAAATCCCGGCTGCGGATGGTGATACCGCTGAGCAACTCGCTGAGGTCGCTCAGGCGGCCGGCGATCAGGTGGCGGACCTCGCCTTCGGTTTCCAGGGTGCCGTCGACCTTGAGCAACTGCGCGCCGACCAGGACCTTGCGCTGGCGCTCGGCCAGGTCGCGCCAGACCACCACGTTGACGTTGCCGAACTCGTCTTCCAGGGTGACGAAGGTCACGCCGCTGGCGGTGCCCGGCCGTTGGCGTCCGGTGACCAGCCCGGCGATGCTCACCGGGCGCCCGTGCTCGACCTCCAGCAGCTCGCGGGAACTGCGACAGCGCCGGGCCTTGAGTTCGTCCCGCAGCAAGGCCAGCGGATGGGGCCCGAGGGTGGTGCCGACACTCAGGTAATCGGCCTGCAGGTCTTCGCCGACCGTCGGCCGCGGCAAGGCCACTGGCGCTTCCTCCTGGCGCGGCAGGCCGGCGAACAGGCCGAGCTGTTGCTGCCCCCCCGCCACTTCCCAGCGCGCCCGATGCCGATGCCCGGCCAACCCGCGCAGGGCGCCGGCATCGGCCAGCAGTTCCTGGGCTCGGCTGTCGAGGCACGCCCGTTGCCCGAGGTCGGCGATGTCGACGAACGGGCCGCCCTGGCGCGCCGCCTCGATCCGCCGCGCGTCGTCTTCGCGAAAGCCCTTGATCATCCGCAGCCCCAGGCGCAACGCCGGTTGCGCGCCGGCCAGCGGTTCCAGGCTGCAATCCCAGGTGCTGGCGCGCACGTCCACCGGACGAATCGCCAGATGGTGCCGGCGCGCGTCCTGGAGGATCTGGTCGGGGCTGTAGAAGCCCATGGGCCAGCTGTTGATCAGGGCGCAGGCGAAGGCCGCCGGCTCGTGGCATTTGAGCCAGCAGCTGGCATAGGTCAGCAAGGCGAAACTGGCGGCGTGGGATTCGGGGAAACCATAGCTGCCGAAGCCCTTGATCTGCTCGAAAATCTGCGCGGCGAATTCGTCGCTGTAGCCATTGGCGCGCATGCCGTCGCGCAGGCGCAGGCGATGGGGCTCCAGGCCGCCGTGGCGTTTCCAGGCGGCCATGGAGCGACGCAACTGGTCGGCCTCGCCGGGGGTGTAGTTGGCGGCGACAATGGCGATCTGCATCACCTGCTCCTGGAACAGCGGCACGCCCAGGGTCCGCTCCAGTACCACCTCCAGCGCCCTGGAGGGATAGGTCACCTTCTCCTTTTTGTCACGCCGACGCAGGTACGGATGGACCATGCCGCCCTGGATCGGTCCCGGCCGGACAATGGCCACCTCGATCACCAGGTCGTAGAAATTCCTTGGCTTGAGCCGGGGCAGCATCGACATCTGCGCCCGCGATTCGATCTGGAACACGCCGATGGTGTCGGCGCGACCGATCATCTCGTAGGTGGCCGGGTCCTCGGCGGGGATGCTGGCCAGGCTTAGCCGCTGGTCCCGATAGCCATGGATCAGGTCGAAACAGCGGCGAATCGCGCTGAGCATGCCCAGCGCCAGCACGTCCACCTTGAGCAGCCCGACCGCGTCCAGGTCGTCCTTGTCCCACTGGATGATGGTGCGCTCGGCCATGGCCGCGTTTTCCACCGGCACCAGGGTGTCCAGCGGCTGCTCGGAAATCACGAAGCCGCCGGGGTGCTGGGACAGGTGCCGGGGAAAGCCGATCAGTTGCCCGGTCAGGCTCAGGACCCGGCGCAGCACCGGGCTGTCCGGGTCGAAACCGGCCTCCAGCAGGCGCTCGACGGCCGGCGGCGTATCGCTCCAATGGCCGCAGCAATCGGCCAGGGCATTGACCTGGTCCGGCGGCAGGCCCAGGGCCTTGGCCACATCGCGCACCGCGCCGGCGCCGTGGTAGGTGCTGACCACCGCGGTCAGCGCGGCGCGGTGGCGGCCATAACGCTGGAACACGTACTGCAGGACTTCCTCGCGGCGTTCGTGCTCGAAGTCCACGTCGATATCCGGCGGCTCGTTGCGCTCGCGGGAGAGAAAACGCTCGAACAGCAGGGTCGAACGGTCCGGGTCGATCTCGGTGATGCCCAGGGCGAAACACACCACCGAGTTGGCCGCCGAGCCCCGGCCCTGACAGAGGATCGACTGGCTGCGGGCAAAACTGACGATGTCGTGCACCGTGAGGAAATAGCTCTCGTAACCCAGCTCGGCGATCAGCGCCAGTTCATCGTCGATCTGCTTGAGCACCTTGGGCTTGGCGCCCCCGGGCCAGCGCTTGACGATGCCGCGCTCGGTCAGCTCGCGCAGCCAACTGGTGGGCGTCTGGCCTTGGGGCACCAGTTCCCGCGGGTATTGGTAGTGCAACTGGCCGAGGTCGAAATGGCAGCGCTCGGCGATCTTCAGCGATTCGTCCAGCAGGGCCGGCGGATAGAGCCCCTGCAACGCCTCGAGGCTGCGCAAATGCCGCTCGCCATTGGGGTGCAGGCGCTGGCCGGCCTCGGCCACCCGCACGTGATGGCGGATCGCGGTCATGGTGTCCTGCAAGGCCCGGCGCCCACGCACATGCATATGCACATCGCCGCAGGCCACGGCGGCAATGCCCAGTTCCCGGGCCAGCGCCAGCGACTCGCCCAGGCGCCGCTGATCGTCCTGCCCGCAGTGCAACTCCACGGCCAGCCACAGTCGGTCGGCGAACACCTGCTGCAACCAGCGCCCGGCTTCTTGCTGTTGCTCCTGTGGCTGCCCGTCCGCCAGCCACAGGGCCAGCAGCCCCGGCAAGGGCTGCTCGAAGTCTTCCCGCAGCAGTTGGTACTGGCCCTTCTGCGCCCGGCGCCGGCCACGGGTGATCAGCCGGCACAGGCCCTGGTAACCCTCCAGGCTCTCCACCAGCAGCACCAGCTTCGGGCCATCGTCGAGGCGCATTTCGCTGCCGACGATCAGCGCCAGGTTGCAGTCCTTCGAGGCCTGCCAGGCGCGGACGATACCGGCCAGGCTGCACTCGTCGGTAATCGCCAGGGCCTGGTAGCCCTGGCCCGCCGCCCGCTCGAACAGCTCGCGGGCACTGGAGGCACCGCGCTGGAAACTGAAGTTCGACAGGCAGTGCAGTTCGGCGTAGCCCTTCATGCGAACCAGCCCTGCAACAGCAAGGGCCCCGCCTCGCCCACCGGGCGATAGGCCCAACCCTGCTGGCCGCCGCGGGTTTCGATCAGGTAATAGTCGCGGCGCACGTCGCCGCCGTCCCACCAGCCGGACTCGATGCGCTCCGGCCCCATGAGGATCCGCGCCGCCCCCTCCGGCAGCGCCAGCGGCTCGCGCAACAGCCAGCCCGGGCGCCGGGGCCCGGGCAGCAGCGGGCCGGCCTGGCTGTCGCCGACCGGTTGCCAACTGCATTCGGGACGGTGGTCAGAGTGGAAACGCAAACCATGCACCGCCTCGTCGCCCAGGCGGGCCCGCAGGCGCTCGCGCAACTGCTCCCAGGGCAAGGACTGCTGCGCACGCTCGTCGAACAGCTCGCGGTGCTGCGGCACGAAGCGCGGCAAATCCTCGGCCACCAGGCGCACGCCACGCACTGGCGCCGGTACCTGGACCTGCTCCAGGCGCCCGCGCGCCAGTTCGAACAGCATCGCCGGCTCGCGTTCGGCGCTGAGCAGGCCGACCTTGATCAGGGTGTCGGGCAGCTCGACATGTTCCAGGTGCAGGTCGAAGCGCTGCACCCCGCTGTCACGGCCACAGAGAAACGCCGCCAGATCGCTGGCCAGGCGGCGCAGGGGAAACAGCAGGGCCTGATGGGACAACACGTCGAAATTCAATTCGATGCGCAGATCGAAACGGTCCGGCGGCTGATAGAACGCCAGCGCCAGGGAACGTTCGCCCAACAGAGTATCCAGGTGCTTGAGCAGGCCCGCGTCGAAACGCCGGGCCAGGGTGTCCCGGGGCAGCCCGCGCACTTGGGCGAAAGTACGCAGGCCCATGCGCGACAGGGCTGTGGCCGCGCCGGGCGGCAGGCCGAGACGCTCCACGGGCATGCCCCCCAGGGCCTGGCGCAACTGTTCCAGGTCGGTCACCGCCAGCCCGTTGTAGGCATTGGCCAGCACCCGGGCCGCCGCCGGATTCGGCGCGCTGACGATGCGGTGGCGAAAGCCCAGCTCATTCAGCTCCTGGCGCAGGCGCGCCTCCAGCTGTGGCCAGGGGCCGAACAGGCCCAGGCTCGACTCGATCTCGAACACCAGGGTGCGTGGGTAATGAAGGCTGACCTGGGAACTGAAGCGGTAGGCCCAGGCCGCGAGAAACTGCTGCCAATGGGCGATTTCGTCGGCGTCGTATTCGGCGCTGGCGAAGTTCTTGCTCAGGGCCTGGGCGGCGGTCAACGACTGCCCGGGCCGCAACCCCAGTTCGCGGGCCGCGGCATTCACCGCCTGGATCACCCGGCGCTGCGGCGTCCCGCTGAGCAGCGCCAACGCGGCGTCCGGCTCGGGGCGCTGGCGCAGCGCCGCGTCCAGCGCCAATTGCGGGAACAGAATGCAGACCCAGCGCATGGCAACCTCAGTGTCCCGGGGCGAAGGCGATCGGCGCCGCATGGGCCAGGCCGCCACGGCACTTGAGTATCCGCAGCTGCGCCGGCCGGGCCTCCACGGCAATCCGCAGGGCCGCCGGCGAGGGGTTGATGGCTTCCTTGAGGGGGCGGTAGGCAAAGGCCAGGGTCTGGCCGGTTTCGGCCGCCACCTGCAAACGCCGCAAGGCGCGGTCGTCGACCTGTTGCGGCCAGCACAGCACGGCCCCGCAACTGCCCGAGCGCAGGCACTGCTCGGCGGCCCACAGGGCGTCCCGCTCGCCGGCCTGGATCACCGACAGCTGGCGCAGGTCGACCCCGGCGCTCTGCCAGGCCTGGGGGTACGGCACATGGGGCGGCGCCACCAGCACGATGCGCTCGTCGGCGGCCGAAAGCCGGGCCAGGGTCGGCCACAGCAATTGCAGCTCGCCGACACCCTGGGCGGCGATAAGGATTTCCGTCAGCGCCGCTTCCGGCCAGCCGCCGCTGGGCAAGGCCGCGTCCAGCATGGCGTGGCCGGTGGGTTGCGGGCTGGCGGCGGGCGCCGTCGGCCGGCCCTTCCACACCCGGCCGGCATTGAACAGCGTCTCCAGTGCCACGACGGCGCCCATCAGCCTTGCCTCACCAGGCCACAGAACACCCCTTCGATGGCCAGGTCCCGGTCTTCGCCGATCAGGATCGGGGCATAGGCCGGGTTGCGCGGCAGCAGGCGCACGCCATCGGCCAGGCGCTCGAAACGCTTGATGGTGACCTCGCCGTCCAGCCGTGCCACCACGATCTGGCCGTTGCGCACTTCGCTGTCGCGGCGCACCGCCACCAGGTCGCCGTCGAGGATGCCGTCCTCGATCATCGAGTCGCCCTGGACCCGCAGCAGGTAATCGGGGGTACGGGAAAACAGCGCCGGGTCGAGCAGCAAGCGGCTGTGCACCTCGGCATCGGCGCCGATCGGCAGGCCGGCGGCGACCCGGCCTAGCACCGGGATCTCCAGCAGCTCGGGGCGCGATGGCTGGTTGAGCAGGCGGATGCCCCGGGCCTGGTTGGGGTTGACCTCGATGAAGCCGGCCTCGGTCAGGGCTATGACATGCTTGCGCGCCACGCTGCGCGAGGCGAAGCCGAAAGCCTCGCTGATTTCAGCGAGGCTCGGGGGCTGGCCATGTTCGGCGATGCGCTCGCGGATAAAGGTCAGGATGGCACTGCGGCGGGGAGATAAAGTGGTCATGGAGTACATTTGTACTCCTCTCGGGTTTTCCTGACAAGAACCGCCAGTCAGCCCAGGCCACGGCTCGCCAGGAAAACGCCGATGTAATCGATGAACGCCAGCACCTTGGCCGTGGCCCGCCGGTGGCTGGGGTAGACCGCGAGGATGTGCGGCCCGAAGCAGTCCGGGTCGATGGCATAGTCGGCCATCACCCGCACCAGGCGGCCGTCGGCCAGGTAAGGCGCGGCGCTCCACAGCGGGGTGTGCAGCAGCCCGCGCCCGGCCAGGGCATTGGCCAGCAGCAGGTCGTAATTGTCGCTGCGCAGCCGCGGCGCCCGGGGTTGCGGCAGGCTCAAGCGCTGCCCGTCCCGTTCGACCCACCAGAACTCGCGGCTGAGCAAGGGATGGCGATAGAGCAGCCATTCGTGTTCGTCGAGGGTCTGCGGCGTCACCGCCACGCCCTTGCGCGCCAGGTAGGCCGGGCTGGCGCACAAGGCCAGGCAATTGCTGCCAACCACCCGGGCGATCAGCCCCGGCAGGTCGTCATGGCCTTCACGCAGGGCCAGGTCGTAGCCGCTTTCCAGCAGGTTGACGAACTCGTCGCACAGGTCCACCTGCAGGTCGATCTGCGGATACTGCTCGAGGAAACCGCCACACACCTGGTCGAGAAAGGCCTGCCCATAGGCCAGCGGCGCGGTGATCTTCAGGTTGCCGCGCAGGCCATGCTGCAACTGCTCGATTTCCTCGCCGGCCTCCTCCAGCCGCTGCAGGACCTGGCGCGCGGTTTCCAGGTAGAGCCGCCCCACTTCCGTCAGCAGGATCCGCCGGGTGCTGCGCTCGAACAAGCGCGCGCCCAGCTCGACTTCCAGGTGATTGACCGCCTTGGTCAGGGCCGAGGGGGTCTTGCCCAACTGCTCGGCGGCGCGGCTGAAACTGCCCAGCTGCGCGGTGACCACGAACATTTTCAGTGCACTCAACTTGTCCATGCTTTTTCCATTCAGGCAAAAACGTTTTTCGTCAGCGAGGCGTTCTGTCGGCCCTGGCAAGCCACTAATCTGGGCATCAGACGCAATAACAAGGAAATACTCAATGAAAAGATTCATCCCGAATCTGCTGACGATTGCAGTAAGTTTTGCCTCGATGGAAGCCATGGCCGCCACCGACCTGGTGCTGTTCAACGGCCAGGTGTTCACCGCCGATCGCGCCCAGCCCAAGGTCCAGGCCCTGGCGGTGGCCGACGGCAAGGTGCTGCAAGTGGGCAGCGACGCGCAGATCAAGGCCCTGATCGAAACCGGCACCCGGGTCATCGACCTGGGCGGCAAGACCCTGATGCCCGGCCTGATCGACAGCCATTCCCACGCGATCTTCGGCGGCCTGGAAATGACCTCGGCCAATATGCAGGACAAGGTGGTCAGCCTCGACGAGCTGGAGCGGAAACTGCGCGCCTGGCGCGACGACGGCAAGGCCAGGCACGGCGACGTTCTCAGCATCGCCGGCATGAGTTCGGCCTACTGGGCCCAGGCCGAAGCCCTGGGCCAGCGCTTCAACGCCGGCGAGTGGGCCAAGGTGCCCGTGGTGTTCACCGGCAGCGATCACCATACCGCCTGGGCCAACGCGGTGATGCTTGAGCGTGCCGGCATCGACGCCGCCCTGCTCAAGACCCTGCCGCAGGCCGAGCGCGACACCATCGGCCAGCTCGCCGACGGCCGCCCCAACGGCTTCCTGGTGGACGCCGGCTGGGACCGGGTCGCGGCGAAAATGCCGGTGCCCAGCGCCGCCGCCCTGCTCAACGCGGCGCAATCGGCGGTGCGCTACAACAACAGCCTGGGCATCACCGCCTGGATGGACCCGGCGGCCAACGCGGCCCCCGGAGAAGCGGTGTTCGCCCTCAAGCCCACCGCCCAGACCGTCGGCGTGCTGCCGGCCTACAAGGCGCTCGCCGAGAGCGGCGGCATGAGCGCCCATGTCGCCGCGCTGCTGGTGGCCAACCCGAAAAGCCGCCCTGCCGACCTCGACGTGCTGGAGCAGGTGCGCCAGCAATTCCAGGGCATCCCCAACCTGACCCTGCCCGGCGTCAAGATTTTCGCCGACGGGGTGATCGAGTACCCGGCCCAGAGCGCGGCGATGATCGATCCCTACAGCAACTCGCACAAACAGGGCGAACTGCTGATCGATCCCGAGCATTTCGGCGAACTGGTCAGCGCCATCGACCAGCGCGGCTGGCGGGTGCACATCCACGCCATCGGCGACCGCGCGGTGCGCGAATCCCTCAATGGCATCGCCCAGGCGCGCCAGGACCGCCAGAGCGGCATCGCCCACTCCATCACCCACCTGCAGATGGTCAACCCGAAAGAGTTCGCCCGCTTCAAGCCGCTGGGGGTCATCGCCTCGATGCAACTGCTGTGGGCCTCGGCCGACGACTACACCCTGGACATGATCAAGCCGTATGTCAGCGCCCTGGCCTTCCGTTACCAGTACCCGGCGCACTCCCTGCTCAAGCAGGGCGCGACCCTCGCCGGGGCCAGCGACTGGCCGGTGTCCTCGCCCAACCCGTGGAACGCCATCGCCCAGGCCATCACCCGCAAGGGGCCGCTGGGGGTGCTCAACGCCGACGAACGCCTGGACCGCGAAACCATGTTCTACGCCTACACCCTCAATGCCGCGCGCGCCATCGGCCTGGAGCAGCAGATCGGCTCGCTGAGCGCCGGCAAACAGGCCGACTTCATCGTGCTGGACCGCGACGTGTTCCGCGTCGACGAAAAGGCCCTGCATGAAACCCAGGTGCTGCAGACCTGGTTCGCCGGCCGCGAAGTCTACGTCCGGTCTCTCTAACCCGATGCATCTAACCCGATTCATCTAGCCCGGTTCATCTAAAAAACACCTGCCCCACTGCCCGCCCCCACGTCCTTGCGCACGTGGGGCCGGCACAGCCTTGCCTGAAATCCGCCCCTAACAATCACAACAACACGGGACGCCCACATGAAGACCCTCAGCCTGTTCGCCATCGCTGCCTTGAGCCTGTTGCCCCCGGGCAGCCAGGCCCTGCCCTTGAACGATGACGTTGCCTTGGAGCTGGAACTGACCCTGGCCAGCGACTACCGCACCCGCGGCATTTCCCAGACCCAGAACGACCCCGCCGCGCAGGCCGCCGCGACCCTGCTGCACAGCAGCGGCCTGTACCTCGGTGCGTGGACCTCCAACGTGGATTTCGGCGGCGGCCTGAAGACCCGCCAGGAAGTCGACTACTACGCCGGCTGGCTGTGGCAGGCCAGCGACGCGATCAGCCTCGACCTGGGCTACCTCAAGTACAGCTACCCCAGGGAAGGGCAATTCAACCAGAGCGAGGTCTACGGAATTTTCAGCGCCTACGGGTTCAGCCTGGCGGCCTACTACTCCAGCGACGCCGCGGGCATCGACAGCCAGCAAAGCACCCTGTACCGCTACCTCGGCTACGAAACCGAGCTGCCCCTGGGCCTGGGTTTGAAGCTGCGTTACGGCGAGATGGACTTCAAGGATCCACGGTTGATCCCGGCCTCGGGCCAGGGCGAGGATGCCTACCACGAATGGGAGGCCAGATTGACCCGCGAAGTGGCGGGCGTGGTGCTGGGCCTGAGCTATATCGATACCGATCTGTCGAAAAGCCAGTGCACCAGCAACTACGGGTTCAGCGACCTGTGTGGCGCGACCTGGGTCGCCAGTGCCAGGAAAACCTTCTGAATCCGATGGGCGCCGGTCGGCACGAATCGATATGCAGACCCTCGCCCTTTCGACATTTTTTTTACCAATCCCTATCTATAGTCGGCAGTGCAACTGCTGGCGCCTTCATCACAGGTAGAGGAACGAACTGAAATGGTCTTGGGCAAAGGACTGCGATTGCCGTCAGTCACATCGACTCGCCTGGTGCTGCTGTTTTCCCTGGCCCTGGTGCTGCTCTACAACTTCGCCACCTGGCGCGCGCTGGGCAACCTGATCAGCCTGCAAGGCCCGCACAAGCTGGCGTTCTTCGCCTCCTTCGGGCTGTTCCTCTGGGCCGCCATCACCCTGCTGCTGACCCTGGTGTCCTTCCGCTGGACCCTGAAACCGGTGCTGAGCCTGGTGGCCCTGACCTCGGCCGCCGCCGCGTATTTCATGAACCAGTACGGCATCACCATCGACACGGTGATGGTGCAGAATGTGTTCGAGACCAACCCGGGCGAAGCCGCCTCGCTGTTCAACTTCAAGCTGCTGGGCTACCTGCTGGTGCTGGGCCTGCTGCCGGTGGTGCTGATCTGGCGCACCCCGGTGCGCTACCGGCCGTTCTTTCGCGGCCTGCTGAACAAGCTATTGGTGATCGCCGCCTGCGTGCTGGTGATCGCGGTCTCGGTCGGCGCCTTCTATTCCACCTACGCGCCGATCTTTCGCGAAGAAGACAAGCTGACCCACTTCATCAACCCGACCAACTACCTCTACGCCCTCGGCAAATACGCCAAGCAGAGCCTGGGAATCAAGCAGCACCTGGTGATCCAGCCGATCGGCCAGGACGCGGCGATGAGCGCCCAGGCCAGCGCCCGGGAGAAGAAGTCGCTGATGATCCTGGTGGTCGGCGAGACCGCCCGCGCCGACCACTTCTCCCTCAACGGCTATGCCCGCGACACCAACCCGGAACTGGCCAGGCTGGACATCCTCAATTTCACCCAGGTGCACTCTTGCGGCACCTCGACCGCGGTCTCGGTGCCGTGCATGTTCTCGATGTTTCCCCGCGAGGACTACAGCGACAAGAAGGGCAAGACCTACGAAGGCCTGCTGGATGTGCTGCAACGGGCCGGCGTGCAGGTGCTGTGGCTGGACAATAACAGCGACTGCAAGGGCACCTGCCTGCGGGTGCCGAACCGCGACATTCCCAAGACTCAGCCGAGCCCCTTCTGCGATGGCAGGAACTGCCTGGACGAAGCCCTGCTGGTGGACTTGCAGCAGTACATCGACCGCCTCGGCGACAACGCGATCATCGTCCTGCACGCCGACGGCAGCCACGGCCCGGAGTACTACGACCGCTATCCGAAGAGCCTGGAGCGCTTCACCCCGATCTGCCACACCAACCAGCTGGGCAGTTGCAGCAGCGAGGAACTGGTGAACGTCTACGACAACACCATCCTCTACACCGACCACTTCCTGGCCCGGGTCATCGAGTTGCTCACGCACAACCAGGAACGCTTCGACACCTCGATGCTGTACGTCTCCGACCATGGCGAGTCCCTCGGCGAAAACGGCCTGTACCTGCACGCCGCGCCCTACGCCCTGGCGCCGCAGGCGCAGACCCATGTGCCGATGCTGATGTGGTTCGGCCAGCAGGCCCTGAGCGACCTGGGCATCCAGCGCGACTGCCTGCAAGGCAAGAGTGGCGAGCCGGACCTGAGCCACGACAACCTGTTCCACTCGGTGCTCGGGCTGTTCGAGGTCAGGACCAGCCTGTACCAGCCGCGGCTGGACATCTTCCATTCCTGCCGGCCGAACATGACCGCGGCGCACTAGCGCCACCGGATACAGCTGGCTTCGCTCCTACAGAAGATCATTCCCGCGCAGGCTCAAGCCATCTGCGCCAGATAAGCCCAGGGATAGATCCCGCGGTCGTGGCCGTCGCTGAAGACCAGTTGCAGGCCGTAGCCCTGGGGGTTGAGTTGCAGCACCCGCACATTCGGCGCGACCTGCGGGGTCAGCCCTTGCAAGCGAAATGCCCGGCATTGCGCGCAGGGGCACTGGCGGCGCAGTTCGACATGTTCCAGCCGCTGTTCGCGGCCGTCGCCCCAGGTCAGTTGCAAGTGCTGGCGCTGTGTCGAATTGCGGATCCCTTGCGGCACGCCGTTCATGGCAGCTGGCTCAGGGCGATGCGCACCGCCTTGCGCACCTCCGGATCACCGTCGTGTTCGGCGGCCAGCAAGGCGTCGCGGGCCTGGGCGTCGCCCAGTTCGCCAAGGGCCAGGGCGGACTCCTTGCGCAGGTTGCTGATGCGGTGGCCGAGGGTTTCGATCAGCGCCGCCAAGGCTGGGGCATAACGCAAACGCCCGAGGCTGCGGGTGGCGCGCAGGCGCACCTGCCAGTAATCGTCCTGCAAGGCGGCGATCAGCACCGGCCCGGCCTCGGGCTGGCCAACCTTGCCCAGGGTGGTCGCGGCCTCTTCCCGCACCTGCCAGGCCGGGTCGAGCAAGGCCTGGCTCAAGGCCGGCAACACCTGCCCATCGCTGGCCAGGCCGAGGGCGCCGGTGGCGGCGCGGCGCACTTCGCTGTCCGGGTCGCCGCTGGCCAGGCGCGCCAGGGCCGGCAAGGCCTCCAGCTGCTTGAGCCAGCCGAGCACCGCCACCGCTTCGCGGCGCACGCCGGCGTCCTCGTCGTTCAGGGCCTGGGTCGCGGCCCCAGCGGCTTCGGCATGCCGCAGCTCGCGCAAGGCGCGAAAGGCGGCGACCCGCACCCGCGCCTCGGCATGCCCGGTCCAGGGCAGGATCAGCCTTCCCGCCGCGCTGCTTTTGAGCAGGCTGAGGCTTTGCGCGGCGGCCTCCTGCACGCTGGCGGCTGGGTCGGTCAGGGCCTCGCACAGGGCCATCACCACCGCTTCGTCCTCCCAGGCTTCGAGCAGGCGCGCGGCTTCGGCACGCACCTCCACAGCCGGGTCCTGGCGCAGCCGCTCCACCAGCCAGACCAGGCCTTCCGGCTCTTCGAGGTCGGCCAGTTCGATCAGGGCGATGCGCCGCACGCCGGGGTCTTCATCCAGCAGGCGCGCTTGCAGCACAAGAATGTCGGGGTTGTCGCTGTCACGGAAAAAGTCGGTCATATGGCAAATCGCGGTCGGGAATGTTCAAGGGGCAACCCGAGGGGGTCCAGGCGCGGCAATTGCCGGCCTTCCTCGTGCCGCAGCAGTTCGAGGCAATGGCGCTTGAGGCGGGTGAACTCGAAACGGGTCACCAGCTCGCTGGTGCGCGGCCGGGCAAAGTCCAGGCGCAGGTCCTCGATGATCCGCCCGGGACGCGGGCTCATCACCAGCAGCCGGTCGGCGAGGAACAGCGCCTCGTCGATGTCGTGGGTGACGAACACCAGGGTGGTGCGGATGCGCGTCCAGATCTCCAGCAGCAGTTCCTGCATCTTCAAGCGGGTCAGGGCGTCGAGGGCGCCAAAGGGTTCGTCCAT
The DNA here is from genome assembly GCF_017349775.1 of Pseudomonas sp. GW460-12-10-14-TSB1. NCBI lineage: Bacteria > Pseudomonadati > Pseudomonadota > Gammaproteobacteria > Pseudomonadales > Pseudomonadaceae > Pseudomonas > Pseudomonas sp. GW460-12-10-14-TSB1. The sequence continues at coordinate 20,516 of NZ_JACNAC010000057.1, read as the reverse complement.
CAGCAGCAGTTGCGGACGGTTGATCAGCACCCGGGCGATCTCCACCCGCTGCTGCATGCCGCCGGACAGCTGGTCCGGCCAGCGCTCGGCAAAACCTTCGAGGCCGACCAGGGCCAGCATCTCGTCGGCCGCGGCCTGGCGCTCGGCCTTGGGCATGCCGTGCATTTTCAGGCCGAACGCGACGTTGTCGCGCACCGTGCGCCAGGGAAACAGCGTGTGCTGCTGGAACACCATGCCCCGTTGCGGCGACGGCCCCCGCACCGGCTGGCCGTCCACCAGCAGCCGCCCGCTGCGCGGTTGCAGGTGCCCGGCCAGGGCGCCGAGCAAGGTCGACTTGCCGCAGCCCGAAGGCCCGAGGATGCACACGAATTCGCCGGGCTGGATCTGGCATTCCAGGCCCTGCACGGCTTCGAAGGCCTGGGCGCCCTGGCCCAGGGAGATGGAAACCTGCTGGATATCGATGCGCCCAGCGGCGGCGAGCACGGCGCTCATCAGGTATTTCCTCGCGGTCGGTGCCAGGGCGTGAGCACGCCGCCCAGGCGTTTGATCAACAGGCTGCTGCCCATGCCCAGCAAGCCGATCAGCAACATGCCGACCACGATGTCCGGGTAGTTCTGGATGGTGTAGGACTCCCAGGTGTAGTAGCCGATGCCGTACTGACCGGAGATCATTTCCGCGGTCACCAGGCAGAACCACGAGGTGCCCATGCCGATGGCCAGGCCGGTGATGATGCTCGGCGCGGCGCCCGGCACTATCACTTCCAGGAGGACCGCCCGGCGCCCTGCCCCGAGGCTTTTCGCCGAGGCCAGAAGACGCCGGTCGACGCCTTCGACGCCATGCACGGTGTTGAGCAGGATCGGGAACAGTGCGCCGGTGAAGGTGATGAAAATCATCGACAGCTCCGACGAAGGAAACATCAGGATCGCCAGGGGAATCCAGGCCACCGCCGGGATCGGCCGCAGCACTTCCAGGGGCGGCAGCAACAGGTCCTCGGCCCATTTCGAGCGGCCCACGGCGATGCCCAGGGCCACGCCGACCAGCGCCGCCGCCAGGTAGCCGGCGAACACCCGGCCGAGGCTGCTGCCAAGGTGCCGCGCCAGCTTGCCCGAGTCGCCCAGGCCCAGCGCTGCCTCCAGCACCGACAGCGGCGTCGGTACGTTGGCGAAGGTCACCAGGCCAAGGTTCCAGTGCTGGCTGGCGGCGAGTTGCCAGAACAGCAGGCAGAACAGCAAGGAGGCGCCACGCGCCGTCCAGCGAAACAAGGGGTCAGACATAGATTCCTACCTGCAAATAGCACTGCCACACACCACGCCGACACATCCGGTAGGAGCGAGGTTTGCCCGCGATAGCCGCGACACCGAATCTCTGGCACACCGAGTTATCGTTCATCGCGAGCAAGCTGCGCGCCTACAAAAAGCAGACCGCGTACGCCCCCAGAGGCGTCAGCGGCTAGCGACCGCCTGGGCGGTGGCATCGGTGAAATCGAAGACCTTGCCGCCCTGGGCCGTGGCGTATTGCTGGGCCTGGCCCTTGAGCAGGAAGGCGCTGAGGCGACCCTTGGCATCGCTGGCGAACCAAGCCTGGTCGGCCAGCAGCTTGATCCCGCTGTCGCTGGCCTGGGCGTAGACGGCACGGATGCTCCTGCCTTCCTGCTTGAGGCTGTTCAGCGCGGCGAAGGCGCCTTCGGCCGAGGCATAGCTGCGCACCGTCGGCTCGCCGCGCACCCAGATCTGCGCCACATGGCTAAAGTCGCTGATCGGCTGGCCGCTGACCGCGTCCTTGACCTTGAGCGGGGTCTGCCCGTAGTCGGCCAACTGCGCCTCGTAGTCCAGGTTCGAGGCCTTGAACGCGGCGCGGATGTACTGGTCATCGATAAAGCTCTTGAGGTCCAGGCCACGGTCGGCCTTCTTCAGCAGCTTGAGGGTATCGATGGCGGTGCCCACTGCCTGGCGGTATTCCGGCTTCCAGCTGAGGTCGCGGGTCTGCACGCCCAGCGGGCCATGGAACAGGTAATTGACCTCGGCATCGACACCGGTGACCTTGGCGATCAGCTCGCTGTATTTCTCCGGCTCGGCGGCCAGCAGCCGGTTGGCTTCGAGGCTGGCGCGCAGGTAGGCGACGACGATTTCCGGGTATTTTCTCGCGTAGTCCGAATCCACCAGGGCGCCATGGAAAGTCGGCGCGCTGGCCTGGGAGCCGTCGAAGATCTTGCGGGCGAAACCACGGCTGGGGAACAGCTCGGCGAACGGCACGAAGTCGGCGTGGGCGTCGATCTTCCCGGCCTGCAGGGCCGAGCCTGCGACTTCCGGCGGCTGGGCGATGATGTTCACGTCCTTGAGCGGGTCCCAGCCCTCGGCCGCCACCGCGCGCAGCAGCATGCCGTGGGCGGTGGAGGCGAACGGTACCGAGATGGTCTTGCCCTTGAGCTCGGCCAGCGACTGCGCGCTGGAGGCGCTCGGTACCACTATGCCGTTGCCGCTGCCCTTGATGCTGCCCGACAGCACGCTGATGAACAGGCTGTGCTTGCCGGCAGTCTCGAAGGCCACGCCGTTGAAGGCCCCGGGGAAGTCGGCCATGGCGCCGAAGTCGAGCTTGCCGGCGACCATCTCGTTGGTCAGCGGTGCGCCGCTGGTGAAATTCTTCCACTGCACGTCAAAGGTCGCGTCCTTGTAGCGGCCGTCATGGGGCAGGTATTTGTCCAGCAATCCCAGCTCGCGGATCAGCAGGCCGCCGGCCGCGCAATTGATGGTGGTGTCCTGGGTGCCGATGGCGACCCGGATGGTTTCGGCGGACGCCGACAGGGTGAACGAAGCCAGTACCAGACCGGCCAGGGCTGCACGCAACAACATGGTTTTTCCCCTCGAATCGTTAATAGGTATTCGTCTCCGCCGCGATCAGGGCGCGGTGGGAAACGAGGGGTAGGCGAAGCAGGCGTCCGGTGTCGCCGGATAGCGTTGTATTGCGCTGCCGCTCAACGCAGCAGGTAAGGAATCTCGACTTTCACCGCGCCGGTCGGGCAGTCCTTTTCACAGGGCATGCAGTACCAGCACTCGTCGAACGCCATGTAGGCCTTCTGGGTCGCCGGATTGATCGCCAGCAGGTCCATGGGGCAGACATCCACGCACACGGTGCAGCCTTTGTGGGCGATGCATTTGTCCTCGTCGACCGTGACCGGCGCGTTGGAGCGGAAGAAGATTTCCTGGGGCTGATAGGCCATTTCACGGGTTCCCTGGAGCCTTGGGCTCTGTCAAATGATCACGGTGTCTCAGGCGGCGTCGGCACCCACTCGCAGCCGGTCGTAGGCCTGCATTTCCTCGGCGTCCAACGGGATGATGTAGGGCTCCACCGGCCTCTTGAAGCTGGTCATGCGCCCGTCCTCGCCCTTCTTCAGGTGGCAGTGGCAGAACCAGTCGCGGTCGTTGCGCTGCGGGTGGTCGACCCGATGGTGGTAAAGGCCCCAACGGCTTTCGGCGCGGAACAGCGAGGCGCGGGCGGCCATCTCGGCGCAGTCGCGGATCATGCTGACCTCCATGGCGCGCATCAGCTCATGGGCGTTGTGCGCCTTGAGCTGGTCCAGGTCGCGCTGGATATCGTCGAAGCGTTGCAGGCCGATCTGCATCTTCCTGGTCACCTTCGGCGGTTGCAGGTAGTCGTTGACGAAGCGCCGCAGCTTGTACTCGACCTGGGCCGGCGGCAGGCCGTGCTCGCGCTCCAGCGGCGCATAGACCCGGGCCTGCTCACGCCCGACCTGCCCGGCGTCCAGCGCGGAAAACTCGCGCCCGGCGACGAAGTCGGCGGCGTTGCTGCCGGCGAACCAGCCGTAGGTAAAGGCGCCGAGCATGTAGTTGTGCGGCACCGCGGCCATGTCGCCGGCCGAATACAGGCCCTTGACCGAGGTCTCGGCGCGCTCGTTGACCCACACCCCGGACGCCGAGTGGCCGCTGCAGAAACCGATCTCGGAGATGTGCATCTCGACCATCTGGCTGCGGTAGTCGGTGCCGCGGTTGGCGTGGAACTGGCCACGGCTGGGGCGCTCGTTGCTGTGCAGGATCTGCTCGATGTTCTGGATGGTTTCCTCGGCCAGGTGATCGAGCTTGAGGAACACCGGGCCGTTGCCGCTTTCCAGTTCCTGATGGAACTCCCACATCATCTGCCCGCTCCAGTAGTCACACTCGATGAAGCGCTCACCCTTGTTGTTGGCCGTGTAGCCGCCCAGGGGACCGGTGACGTAGGCGCAGGCCGGGCCGTTGTAGTCCTTGATCAGCGGGTTGATCTGGAAGCATTCGAGGTTCGAAAGCTCGGCCCCGGCGTGATAGGCCATGGAATAACCGTCGCCGGCATTGGTCGGGTTCTCGTAGGTGCCCATCAGGTAGCCGGACGCCGGCAGGCCCAGGCGCCCGGCGGCGCCGCAGGCGAGGATCACCGCCTTGGCCTTGATCACATGGAAGTCGGCCGTGCGGCAGTCGAAGCCCATCACACCGTTGACCGCGCCCTCCGCGTCCGTCAGCAGGCGGGTGCACACCAGGCGATTGGTGATACTGACCCGCGCCCGTTTCAGCTGGCGATAGAGGACTTTCTTGATGTCGTGCCCTTCCGGCATCGGCAGCACATAGGCGCCCATGTGGTGGACCTTCTTCACTGCGTAGTCGCCGGTTTCGTCCTTCTCGAACTTCACCCCCCAGCGATCCAACTGCGAGAGGGTTTCAAAGCTGTGAGTCGCATAGGCATACACCGCCGCCTGGTTGACGATGCCGTCGTTGGCGATGGTGATTTCCTTGGTGTACTGCTCGGGGGTGGAATGCCCGGGAATGATCGCGTTGTTCAGGCCATCCATGCCCATGCTGATGGCGCCGCTGCGCTTGACGTTGGCCTTGTCCACCAGCAGCACCCGCAGCTCGCGGTTGCGCTCCTTGGCCTTGATCGCCGCCATGGGGCCGGCGGTGCCGCCGCCGATCACCACGATGTCGTATTCCTGTTCCAGGGTCTTTCTGCTCGTCATGCCCGCGCCCCTTTGTGCCGGTCGATCCGCAGGCGGTACTGGAAGGCATCGCCACGGTAGTAGAGGTGTTCGAAGTCCACCGGCTGGCCGTCGGCGGTGTGGGTCAGGCGCTCGATGCGCATGATCGGCGAGCCGGCCTCGACGTTCAGCGCCTGGGTCAGGTCGCTGTCGGCCAGCACCGCGTCGATGGCCAGGTCGGCATGACCGAGCGCCAGGCCGCAGTCGTTTTCCAGGATCAGGAAGATGTCGCGGGTCACCAGGTCGGCCTTCTCCAGGCGCTCGCCCAGGGCCTTGGGCAGGTAGGTGATCTCCAGGGAAATCGGCTCGCGGTTGATCAGGCGCACCCGCTTGATCTGCACCACGGTCTCGCCCTCCTCGACCTTGAGCCGCTCGGCCACCAGCTTGTCGGCCTTGATGAACTTGAAGCTGCGCAGGCGGTTGATCACCTCGTAGCCACGATCGGTCATGGACTCGGCCAGGCCTTGCAGGGTGCTGACGTTCTGGAAGGTTTTCGGCTTGGCGACAAAGGTGCCCTTGCCGTGGATCTTGAAGATCAGCCCTTCCTTCTGCAGGTCGCCCAGGGCCTGGCGCACGGTGATGCGGCTGACCTTGAACAGCGCGCCCAGCTCGCTTTCCGAGGGCATCTGGCTGTCCTGGGGGTATTCGCCATCGAGAATCCGCGCGCGCAGCAGATCGCGCAATTGGGTGTGCAGCGGCACGCTGGCAAGGGACAACAGGGGCTTGGCGGTATCGGTCATGGGATCACTTGTTATAACGAGTTATGACGTGATCTTAGAGAGCGCTGGGCGGCCTTGAGAAATACTGTTTGAGCATAAGGTTAGAAGGTGTGCGCGGCGCCCCGTAGGAGCGAGGCTTGCCCACAAACTGCGAGATCCCTCTCTCTGCCGAGGCAGTGCGTGGGTTGGCTAACCGCGCTTGAGGATCAGGTCCATGACCCGGTCGGTTTTCACCGCCTCGGCGGCCAGGGCCGGGTGCTGTGCTTGGCCACGGATATGGGCGTTCATGCCGAGCACGTGGTGCCACTGGATGTGCTCGGGGTTGTCGATGAAGAGGCTCAATTGTTCATCGGCGTCCAATTGCAGCGGATGCTCGTCGAACACCGAGAAGCCGATACGCCCCTGGCTGCCGATGATTTCCACCCGGTCCACCCGACGGTCCGCGACGAAGTTCCAGGCCCCCGTGCCCAGGGCGCCGCAGGCGAAGCGCCAGCTGGCGCTCACCGCGTCCTCGGCGCTGTACAGCCCGGCCTGCCGCGCGGTGAAACCGGCAACGTCGGTGATGTCCCCCAGCAGGTACTGGAACAGGTCCAGGCCGTGGCTCGCCAGGTCGGCGAAGTAGCCGCCGCCGGCGATCCGAGGATCGGTGCGCCAGTTGCGGCCGCCACTGCGATCGGCCTCGGACGGGGCCTTGGTCAGGGTCCAGCTCAGGTGGCGCACCTCACCGATGCGCCCGTCCCGCAGCCATTGCCGCACTTGCTGGAAGCGCGGCAGGGAACGGCGGTAGTAGGACACGAACAGGTGCAATCCGGCCTGCTGGAAAACCTGCTGCATCTCCAGGCTTTGCCCGGCGTTCAATGCCATCGGTTTTTCCACGCAGCAGTGCTTGCCGGCGGCGGCCACCCGCAAGCTGTAGGCGTGGTGACTGTCAGGTGGCGTGGCGATGTACACCGCGTCCACTTCGGGGTCGTCGATCAGCGCCTGGGCATCGGTGTAGAAACGCGCGATGCCATGGCGTGCCGCATAGTCCCGCACCGCTTCCAGGCGCCGGCCCATCACCGCCACCAGCGCCGAGCCCGGCGCCTTGTAGAAGGCCGGGCCGCTCTTGCGTTCGGTGACGCTGTCGCAACCGATCATGCCCCAGCGCACGGGCCGCATGCCCTCTCCTCCTGTGCCCATTGGCCGGTCAGACCGCTTGCAGGGCGCGCAGGTCGAGGCGGCCGTCCTGCAGTGGCGGGCACCAGTAGTAGCCGCCGGTGATCGGCCGGCTCATGCGGTACAGGCCGTCGACTATGCCGTCTTCCAGGCCGCTCATGCGCCGCAGCTGGACTTCGAAGGCGTGGAGGCTGTGGCCGAAGGCGAGGAACATCAGGCCGCCCTTGTCGCCTTCGATCCACGGCATCGAGCGGCGCACCATAAAGGCCTCGGGGGTGAAGCTCTCCTGGGCGGTGCGCTTGACGTGGGCCGAGTCCGGCGCGTCGTCCAGCTCTTCGTTGTCGCTCAGGCGGCGGCCGATGATGTTGTCGCGCTCCTCCTGATGCATCGCGGCAAAACCCTTGAAGTCGTGCTGCCACTGCTGGATCGCGGCGAAGCTGCCACCGCGCAGGCCATCGGCGCCTTCGGCCAGGGCCGCGGCGATGGCTTCTTCATCGTGGGGGTTTTCGGTGCCGTCCTCGTAACCGGTCAGGTCGTGGCCGGTCTTGTGGCGGAAGGCTTCGTTCATCTGCACCAGGCGCAGCGCCGGGGCCAGGGCGGCTGCCAGGTCGTTGCTGCGGTGCAGCAGCTCGCCGCGGTCTTCGCCATGCAGCCAGACCCACAGCGCATGCTGGGTCGAAGGGTTGTCGACGCCGACTCCAGTCAGCGCCGGGAAGGCCTTGAGCCCCTGCACGCGGGCGCCCAGCGCCTTGACCAGCGACGCGCCGAAACCTGCTACCGCCGTTTTCCCGTCCACCAGCGCCAGCAAGCGATCGATCGCCGCCGGCAGAGCCTCGATGGATTCGAGGGCGAAAAACAGGTGACGAGCCTGGGTCGGAACGGGGGTGGCAAGAATGCCCGGCTGGTAGTAACTCATAGCGACTCCTTGAAGAAAGCCCGGAGTTTACCCGGCGCACCACAATTTGTGGGGGTTTAGACACGCATGGGCCGACGTGGTGAATCGTCACGCCGCCAGGCGCCCTGCCCTACAACTGGCCACCCTCTTCCCGATAGGCGCTGGGGCTCAGGCCGGTCCAGCGCTTGAACGCCCGGCGAAAACTGCGCACGTCGCTGTAGCCCACCGCCTCGGTGATGCGCTCGATGGACAGCTGCGGGTTGGCCAGCAGGCTCAGGGTACGCGCCCGGCGCACCTGCTCCAGCAGCGCTTCGAAGGTCAGGTCGTGCTCGCTCAGGCGTCGGCGCAGGGTGCGCCCGCTCATGTTCAGGTCGCTGGCGACCTGCTCGATGTGGCTGCCCTGGGTCAGGTCGCGGGAGATGGCCCGCTCCACCGCCTGGATCAGGTCCATCTTGCGGTGCACCTGGGCGCTGTCCAGTTCCAGCAACTTGAGCGCCTGGCGCAGGGCCACGGCGTGGTGGTTGGGCAGGCGCGTGTCCAGCCAGTGGCCGGCGATGACCAGGCGGTTGTGCAGGCAGCCGAAGTGCACGTCAGGCCCCAGCAGCCGCAGGTACTCGTCCCGATAAACCGGGGCGGAGTGCGTGAACTCGATCCGCAGCGGCTTGAAGTCGGCGCCGACCAGGGCCCGGCCATAGACCGGCAGGCTGGCGAAGAGCTCTTCGATGGCAAAGATCTGCACCTCGCTACAGGGCAGCCAGCATTCGGCCTCGACGAAAAACTCATCGCCCTGCTGCTGGACGTGGTAGGTGGCGAGGCCGCCGGTGGTGTGCTGATGGCGCAGACCGATGTCGAAGGCATCGCGCAGGGTCTTGCACAGCGACAGCACATGCCCCAGCAGGCCCAGGGTGCCGAGCACGTTCTGGTGCCCGACCCACAGGCCCAGGCCCTGCTGCGGCAAGGCCTTGAGCGCGCGCTGGATCATCGCCACGGCCTGGCGGTAGGAGATGCGTTGCGCAGGGTCCTGCAGGTCGTCGAGGGTAAAGCCCAGGCCGCGGCACAGGGCGTGCGGGTCGACGCCGTGGCTGCCCGCGACTTCGGCCAGGGTCTGCAACAGGAAGGGTGAAACCAGGGCCAGTTGGTACTGTGGATCGACGGCTTTCATCTGCATGGGCATCGGGTTCCGAGCCGGTTCGGCTGCAATTCTTATTCTGGTTATGCGCCCCGCTCCCGGACACCGCCAGGGCGAGGCGAGCGCTCGCTCAGCATAGCGTTTTCCGCTCGCGTTCATGGAAGGATGTAACAAGTCATTGCAGGCTGGCCGCGAAAGTCCCCCTCAGTGGCCGCCAATACCCTGCCTGGCCAGACGCCGAAGGCTTATTCCTATGGGGCGGCCGGAAACCGGCCAACTGCGCGCCCACTGACAATAATAAGAGCCCGAACATGAATTCGACCCGCACCCATCTCCCCCGGCGCCTCGCCGCCAGCCTGGCCTGCATCGCCGCCCTGCCCGCCCTGGCACCGGCCACCGAATCCGGAGTCGACAATATCGGCACCGGCACCGACGGTTTTTTCATCCTGCCGCTGGACGTCAACGGCCTGCCGGACCACATGTTCGCCTTCAACCTCTATTACAACCATTACGAAGCGCGGAAGCTGAATATCAGCTCCCTGGGCGGCAAGGTACCGGACGTGCGGATCGTCTCCGATGCGATCATTCCCCGCCTCGACTACCTGAGCCCGCTGCGGGTGTTCGGCGGGCGCCTCGGCGGCTACGTGGCGCAACCCTATCTGCGCCAGCAGGTGGGGGTCTTCGGCCTCAAGGACCAGCGCGAAAGCATGGGCGACACCACCATCGCGCCGATCATCCTGTGGGACATGGGCAAGAACCTGACCCTGGGCGCCGCCGTGGAAATCACCATTCCCACCGGCAAGTACGACGCAACGCGCCTGGCCAATACCAGCAACAACTTCTACACCTACAAACCACTGGTTTCGGTGACCTGGCTGCCCACCCCGCGCACCGAGCTGTCGATGAAAACCACCTACAGCTTCAACGAGGAAAACCATGCCACCGACTACAAGTCCGGGCAGATCTTCCACTTCGACTATTCCGCCAGCTACAAGGTGACCGACAACCTGAGCCTGGGGGTCAACGGCTACTACCTGAAGCAGACCACCGACGACAAACAGTACGGCCGCACCGTGCAGTTTCTCGGCGAGGACGTGGACGACGGCGTGCGCGGCCAGGTGTTCGCCATCGGCCCGGCGCTGTACCTGACCTTCCTCAAGTACGCCAGCGCGGAGATCCGCTGGTCCAAGGAGTTCGACGTGGAGAACCGGCCCGAGGGCGAGATGCTGTGGGCCAAGCTGACGATTCCGTTCAGTCTGTGATGTAGGAGCGCCACCCGCTCGCTCCTACGGATTGCGCGATCTTCTTCTGTAGGAGCACAGCTTGCGTGCGATGAACGATAACGCGGTTTCCCAGACATTCCGCGTCACGGTCATCGCGGGCAAGTCGGATCGCCGCCCGCTCGCTCCTACAGAAGAAGTGCGATGAGACCTTCGGCCCCACCGCAAAAACCTAGCTGTAGACCGACCAGCTGTCGACGATCCGCCCTCCACGCACCGCCAGCAGGTCGCCGAATTGCAGCAGCACCGCTTCGCTCTGCATCGGCCGCAGGAACACCTGGTCGTCCGGTCCCAGGCCCACGGCGGGCGAGCCGTTGACCATCTCCTGGTTGGAACTGCGGCCGAACAAGCCGTTGCTTTGCAGCCCCGAGGGCGACTCGAACTCGGCCAGCCAGTTGCCGCCGTAGATGAAGAATGTCTCGCGCTGGTTCGGGTCCCACCAGGCGAACAGCTTCGACTTGTCGTCCAGCGCCGGGATGCGCACCGGGCCGGTGCTTTTCAGCACCGGCGTGGCGATGTAGGCCGCCGGCCGATGTTCGCTGAGGGACGGCAGGTCGTAATGGGTCGGCTTGAGCATCGCCGTGCCCACCGACACTTCGCTGCTCAACTGTTCCTGCTCATGCATGCGGTAGCTGGGGCTGCCGGCAGTGTTGAGGGTCAGCCCCGGCCGCCAGAGCGCCGGATGGCGTTGCCGGGTGAAATCCACGGCGCTCTGGTAGCGCTGCATGACCTTGGCGAACAGCGCTTCGGGCGAGCCGAGAATGCCCGGCACGCCCATGCCGACAAAGGGGTCGTAGCCCATGAAACCGGCGAACTCCAGGTGCTGGGGGTTGGCGGCGATCAGGGTCAGCAGCGGCCCCAGTTCGAGGCTGTCCTTCACCCCGCCGCGGTGCAGGCCGACGTCCAGTTCGATATTGATCCGCAGCCGGGTGCCCAGGCCGCGGGCCAGGGCCAGGTATTGCTGCAGGTGTTCCGGGGTATCGATCAGCCACTGCAACTGCCGGGCCGGGTCGAACGGGCCTTTGTGCCCCTGGTAGAACAGCTCGGCGGAACGCACCGGCAGCGGCTTGCCCAACAGGATATCGGCCTTGGGAAAACGCTGGGCATCGTGGTTGAGGAACGGCTGGTGGAACGACATCAGGCGCTGGGTGCCGGCGCGTTGGCCGATGTAAGCCAGTAGCTCCGGCGATGGCAGGGACTTCTCCACCAGCCGCAGCTGCTTGCCGCCGCGCTTGACCGACTGCAGCACCACATCGATGTTGTGGTCCAGGCGGTCGAGGTCGATCAGCATCACCGGGCGCATCGGGCCGTGGGCCTTGAGCTCCCGGTTCAGCGCGCGGAAATAGTCGCTGTAGGGCCCGCCCCGGTCAGCGGGCCGCAGCCAGGCGCCCACGCCCGCGAGCAACGCGCCGACACCCGCGGTACCGAGCAGGAAGTTGCGTCGATTCATCCTTTTTATCTCCCTTCAGACCACGCCCAGGATGGACGACAGGTGTGCATTGAGGAACTTGCCGCCGGGGTCCAGCGCCTCGCGCACCCGGGTGAATTCTTGCCAACGCGGATACAGCGCCTGCAACTGCCGGGCGTTGAGGTTGTGCAACTTGCCCCAGTGCGGGCGGCCGGCGTACTTCCAGAAAATCGGTTCGACTGCGGCGAAGAAGTTGTGGTGGTCCATGCCGTAGTGCTGGTGCACCGAGATCGAACAGCTGTCGCGGCCCTCGAACATGCTCAGGGGAATATCGTCGGCCTGGACGTAGCGGTACTCGATGGGAAACCAGGTGCGCAGGTCCTTGTCGCGGATCAGCTTGAGGATTTCCCGCAGGCACGCCGGGCCATGCTCGGCCGGCACCGAGTACTCCATTTCGTTGAAGCGCACGTTGCGCACATTGGCGTAGACCTCGTAGGAGTCGCCAACCCGGTCGTCGAAACTGGCGAAATGCCGCAGGCTGTTGAGCAGGGTGCGCCGGGTTTCTGGAAAATCACTGACGTACTTGTCGAGGTTCTCGATCAGGCTGACGAATTCGTTGCCGCCCTCTTCGGCCGGGTCCACCGGCGGGGTCGCCGGGTCTTCGGTTTCATTCAGGGCAATCGACAGCGCGTAGTCGGAATGGGTGACCACCAGCATTTCCCAGTGCTGGTTGTCGCGGGTGTTTTTCGCCAGGTCCTCGAGCAGCTCTTCGGTCTTGGCGATCCACTGTTTTTCCCGCAGGCGATAGGCCGGGCGATTCTGCAAACGCACCCGGGTGGCGACGCCCAGGGCACCGAGGGACACCCGCGCGGCGCTGAAGACCTCGGCGTTACGGCTGCTGTCGCAGTCCAGCACCTCGCCGCTGGCGGTCACCAGTTGCAGGCCGCAGACCTGGGCCGAATAGGACTTGAAGCCGACGCCGGTGCCGTGGGTCGAGGTGGCGATGGCCCCGGCCAGGGTCTGGTAGTCGATGTCGGCCATGTTCGGCAGGGCCTGGCCGATCGCCTTGAGCGGCGCGCCCATGCGCGACATCGGCGTGCCGGCGGCGAACTCGGCCTGCAAGGTGGCGGCATCGTGGCTGAGCAGGCCGCTGAAAAAGCTCAGCGACAGCAGCGTGCCGTCGGTGGGCACCAGGGCGCTGAAGGAGTGCCCCGAGCCCACCGGGCGGATCTTGCCCGGGGTCTGGCGAATCACCTGCACCAGCTCGTCGAGGTCCTTGGGCGCCAGCCGCGCCAGGGGCAGGCAGCTTTGCGCGCCGGACCAGTTGCGCCAGGGAATCAGCCGTGGCGCCCGCGCCAGCTCGGCCAGCAGCGGGTTGCTGGCCAGGGCGCTGAACGCTCCGGCTACCCCTGCGCGTTGCAACAACTGACGTCGTGTGAGGTGCATGGTCATGCCTGTGTCCCTGTGCCGGGTTATTGGAGGTCTTGTGCGGACATGAAGCGGATCAGGGCGAGGAACTGCTCCTCGGAACACTGCATGCACAGGCCCATCGGCGGCATGCCGTTATAGCCATTGATGCTGTGGTCCAGCAGGGTGTCGGCACCCTGGGCGATGCGTGGCCGCCAGGCCTGGACATCGCCGGTCAGCGGCGCGCCGGACGCCGGGTTGGCGTGGCAGAGCTTGCAGCTGCTGTCGTAGATCCGCGCCAGCGCCGAATCGTCGGGCAGCTGTTGCACCGCGGCCGTAGAGGGCGGCGCGGGCTTGTCGCCACAGGCAACCAGCAGCCCGCCCAGTGCCAGGCACAACGCGACGCGCCCCAGGCGATACAGCCTGGTGACGGATGAAAACAGCAGCGAGGCAGTCGGCGCCGGCATGGTGTTCCTCTCGGGTGACGGTCGGGATCGACCCAGAGCCAACACTAAGGCAGGCGCCGCCACGGCCTGAGGGCATTGCGGGCCAGCGAGGGGGGCATCTGCGGCCAGGCCGGTGCAGACGCTTGCCCGCGATGGGAACGCCGCGGCCTACCGGTGGACCGCGTTATCGTTCATCGCGCGCAAGCTGCGCTCCTACAGGATTGCGGGGCTTCTGTAGGAGCGAGGCTTGCCCGCGAAAAACCGTTAACGATAACGCGGGGGTCTGGGGACCGCCGCTACGCGGGCAATCGAGCGGCAGCCGGCCGCTTCCGCTGAAGAACAACAGCCGCGGCTATTTGATGCGGTAGTGGAAGGTATTGCGCACCGCGGGCACCGACACCGCCTGGCCGTCGACGATGCGCGGCTGGTAGCGGAAGGTGTTGGCCGCCGCCAGCGAGGGGCGGATGAACAGCGGGTGGCAGCCATCGAGCACCTTGGGATTCTCCACCTTGCCTTGGGGGTTGACGCGGTATTCCACGGTGCAGTCGCCTTCGATGTTCTTGTCCAGGGCCCGTTGCGGGTAGTCCGGGGCCTCCTTGCTCAGGGGCAGGTACTGGCGGCTGTCGGCCGCGGCCTGGGCGGCTTGCTGCCGGGCGCGCTCGGCGGCCAGGCGGGTCTGTTCGGCGCGCTGCGCCTGTTGCTGTTGCGCCTGCTCCTGGGCCAGGCGCTGTTGCTCGGCTTCGCGGTTGCGCCTTTCGTTTTCCTGGCGCTCGTGCTGTTGGCGTTGCTGTTCGGCCAGCTGTTCGCGTTTCTTGTCTTCGACCCGTTTGCGCGCCAGGGCCGCCTGCTCGAGTTTCTGCGCCTGGAGCCGCGGATCGACGGCAGGCTTGGCCGGCTCGACCGGGGCCGCGACCACCGGCTCCGGCGGCACGGGCATGGGCATGGGGGTGGCTTCAGCCTCGACTAAAGCCGGCGCAGGCTCGGGCGCTGGCGCTGTCGGCGGCAGCATCACCAACTGGGTACGCAACACCGCCGGCTGTTCGGCGGCCGGTGGCGCTACCGACCAACCCGCCACCAGCAGCGCCAGCACCCCGGCGTGCAGCGCCACCGCCAGGGTCGCGGCCAGCGCATGGGGGCGCCAGTGCCTGCGCAAGGGTCGCAGGGAAAAATCGTCGAGGGTCTGCTGTGGACTGTGCATGATCATCGCCGTCATTGCGGGGCCTCGGTCACCAGCCCCAGATTGCTCACCCCGCCCTGCTGCAACGCCGCCATGGCCGCCACCACCAGGCCGTAGCCGGCGTCCTGGTCGGCCCGGATGTAGACCTGGGTATCGCTTCGCGCGGCGACTATTTGCGCGACCTTGGCGCGCATCTCGTCGAGGTCCACCGCGCTGTCGGTGTGCTGCCGGGTATCCAGCTCACCGCCGAGATTCCAGTAGTAGCCGCCCTCGGCCTTCACCGACAGGGTCAGGATCTGCTGCCGGGTGTCGGTGGCCAGGGCCTCGCTGGCGACCTTGGGCAGTTCGATCTTCACCCCCTGGGTGAGCATCGGCGCGGTGACCATGAAGATCACCAGCAGCACCAGCATCACGTCGATATAGGGCACCACGTTCATTTCGGCCTTGGGCCCGTGCTTGCGTTGCGGCCTGACTAGCATCTGCACTCTCCTCTCAGGCCGCGACGGCCAGGTTCGACGACACGCCGTGCAGCTGGCGATGCAGGCGCGCCTGCAGTTCGTTGCCGAAGGCGTAGTAGCGGGTCAGCAGGGTCTGGCCACAGGCGGCGAAACGGTTGTAGGCGATCACCGCGGGGATCGCCGCGAACAGGCCGATGGCGGTGGCGATCAGCGCTTCGGCGATGCCCGGGGCCACGGTGGACAGGGTCGCCTGCTGCACCTGGGACAGGCCGAGGAAGGAATTCATGATCCCCCACACGGTGCCGAACAGGCCGATATAGGGGCTGACCGAACCGACCGTGGCAAGGAACTGCAAGCCTTTTTCCAGGCGGATTTCCTGCTCGCTGATGGCCACGTACAGCGAACGCTCCACCCCTTCGAGCACCACTTCGGCCGGGTTGCCGCCCTGTTGGCGCAGCTGGCTGTAGGCCTGGAAACCGGCCTGGAAGATCGGCTCGACACCGCCCTCGCCGTCCGCCTGCTGGAGGCTTTCACGGTACAGCGGGGTGAGTTCGGCGCTGCCGCGAAAGCGCTGGACGAAAGCGTCGAGCTGCCGCTCCGTGCGCTTGAGCACGCTGCCGCGCTGGATGATCAGGTACCAGCTGAGCAACGACGCCAGCAACAGGGTGAGCATGACCGCCTTGACCAACAGGCTGGCATCGCTGATCAGCCCCCAGATGGTCATGTGTTCCAGTGTCGCCTGCATGGTGAAACTCCTTTGCCTGTGCGCCCGGACCGTCGATGCGCGACGGCGCCGGGGCTATTCGATGACATGTTGATGAACGGTTAATGACAGCTCAGGGCAGCTTCAGCGCCCTGGCCACCTCGGCCCAGGGTACGAACTTGAAGTTCTGGGTCTGCTCGGGCATGCGCTTGCGGCCGTCCTGGACCACCAGCAGCCCCTGGCTCCAGGGCCCGCCGAGGTTGGCCGAGGTGACTTCCAGGCCATCGGTTTCCGACGCCCCGTCGATGCCCGCGGCGGCATTCAGGCCAACCCGGAAGGCCCCGCGGGAAGCGAACGGCGGCTCGGCATCGAGCACCACATAGCTGTCGTTGCCCTGGCTGGAAATCACCAGGTAGTCATGCGCCTCGCTCTGGTACAGCGCCAGGCCCTCGACGTCGGCATGCAGCTGCGGGCCGACCTTGATCACGCTGGCGAGGTTGGCCGGCTGGTCGGCGCGGGCATCCACCGCCCACACGCCGACGTCCTCTTCACCGAGGAACAGGCGCTGGCGCTGGTCGTCGGCGACACAGCCTTCCGGCTGGCTGTCGACCTTGAACTGGCGCACCAGCTCGCCCTGGACCCGGCCATCGGGGGCGCTCAGGCGGTATTGCAGGAAGCTGCCGTCCTTGCCGTTGGCAAAGGCATACAGCTCGCCGCTGGCCGGCTGGAACAGGCAGATGCCGTAGATTTCCTTGAGCGGCGTGGGAATCTCCCCGGCTTCGCGCAGCTCGCCGCTGGCGCGATCGATGCTGAACAGGCTGAGGCTGTTGTGATCGCGGTTGCTCGCCACCGCCAGGTCGACCACCTGGGTGCCCAGCTTGAAGTTCGGCCGCAGGTCGACGTTGTTCAGCCGCCCCACCGGCAACTCCTGGAGCAACTTGCCTTGCAGGTCGTAGGCCAGCAGTCCCTGTTTCTTGTTGGTGCCCAGCACCCGGCTCAGCTCCGGCTGCCGGGGATGAATCCAGATCGCCGGGTCGTCCGCCGCATCGCCCTGGCGCCCCACCGGCTCGCTCTGGCTCAGGGCCGGCACATTCGGCAGCACCGGCGCCAGCGGCACCGGGGTGGCCTGCCAGTCCAACTGCCCCTGGTAGATCTGCCCGTCGTCATCATCGCGCACCAGCACTTGCAGGCCCTTGGCGCTGGCCTGCACCGCGAGGCTTTCCGGCTCCTTCAGGCCGGGCAACGCCAGCGCGGCCCTGGCCGACCAGCCTTCGCCCTGTTGCTGATACCCGCCCTGTTGCTGATAAAGGTGCAGGCGCGCCGCCTTGGGGTCGAGCGCCAGCACGCCGCCCGGCACCAAAGCCATGGCGCCGGCGGCCTTGGCCACCTCGCCGAACGGCGCGCGCATGGCCACCGGCCGCCGCTCGACATCCGCCTCGGGGTGCGCCGGGTAGGCCCACCAGCCGACGTTCTCTTCGTTGACCAGTAATTGATTAGCGCCATCGTCCACCTGGCAGAACTGCGCCGCCGGCGGCAGCGGTACGCCGCGCACCCGTTGCGCCGTGGCGTTCAGCTGGGCGCCGGCGCCCACCAGCCATTGCTCGCCCTTGCCCTCCTCGCCCACCAGGAACAGGAACAGGTTGCTGGCCTCGTCGCGGTACAGGCACAGGCCGTTGACCGGGAAGTCCCGCGGCGGCAGGTACAGCGGCTGGCCCCACTGGCGGCTGCGCGGATCGAGGCTGACCAGCAGCGCCTGCTGGCGCTGGCTGTCGAGCGTGGCGACCAGCACCTGTTGGCCGGCGGCGCGGCTGTCCAGGCCATTGAAGGAGCCTTTCAAGCGCGCCAGTTCCTGGCCCTGGGCGTCGAGCAGCAACAGGCCGTCGCGTTCGCTGGCGGCCAGGCGCTCGCTGGTGCCGGGCACAAAGCCGATGGCCTCGATGGCCAGGGCCTGCTTGGGCAGCCAGGGTTTCAGGGTCAGGCTGGGATCGGTGGACGCCGACAAAGAGCCGGCGACGGCCGCGCCGCTGCCCAGGCAGATCAGCGCGGCCAGCAGGCTGCGCGCGGGTGTCAACAGAATACTCATGAATGGATCAGGTCCTTATTGTTCGTTCGGCACGGCGGCAGCGCTGGGGCGCCGCCGCCTCGGGATCAGAAGTGGGTAAAGGTCAGGCCGAGCTTGTAGGTCGGGCCGTACTCTTCGTACTGGCCGTTGTAGGAGCGGTGGCCGGTGTAGACGAAGTACGGCTCGTCGGTGATGTTCTGCGCCTCGAAGCTCAGCTGCAGGCTCTTGGTCAGCGAGTAGCGGGCACTGAAATCGACGAAGGTCTGGGCATCGACGTGCAGGTCGTGGGCCTTGTCGTTGATCGAGGCCAGCTCATAGAGGTAGTCCGACTTGTAGTTGGCCGACAGGCGCAGGCTGAGCTTGTCGTTTTCCCAGCCGAGCATCAGGTTGCCGACGGTGTCCGACTGGTTCGGCAGGTCGATGCTGCGCTTGCGGTTGCCCCCGCTGGCGGCGTCGAAGCCCTTGATCTCGGCGTCGGAGCGGCTGAAGGTGGCGTTGGCCCCCAGCAGCAGGCCGTTCCAGGGCGCCGGCAGCCAGTCGAATTTCTGCGAGTAGGCCAGCTCCAGGCCATACAGCTTGGCGCTGTCGCCGTTGGCGAAGGTGTGCGCCTCGGAGAAGTTGGTCCAGGCGCCGGTGCCAGCCAGGTCGGTGTTGTAGACGAAGTTCTTGATGTCCTTGTAGAACACAAAGGCCGAGACGGTGCCGGCGCGGCCCATGAAGTGCTCGATGCCCAGGTCCAGGTTGCTTGACTCCAGCGGCTTGAGATCCGGGTTACCGAAGCTGGCTTCGTCATCGTCGATGACAAAGCCTGGCGCCAGCTGGCCGAAGGTCGGGCGCACCACCGCCTTGGTCCAGGCAGCGCGCACCTGGGTGTTCTTGTCCAGCTGGTAACGAGCGTGCAAGCCCGGCAGCCAGTGGTGGTAACGGCGCTTGGTCTCGGTGGACTGGAACTCGCCGTCGGTGGCGCCAGTGCCCTTGGCCTCGAACTCGGTGCCTTCGTAGCGCAGGCCGGCGATAAAGCGCCAGTCGTCGATATCCACGGTGTTCATCAGGTAGCCGGCGTTGATGTCTTCGCGGATCTTGAAGTCGTTGACCCGGGATTCGGTCTCGTCGAAGAACGCATCGCGGTCCAGACCGCCGATCAACTGTTTGATCGAGCCGCCGCTGATGCCCGGGCCGAAGCGGCCGAGGCGATAGTCGACGCTGCCTTTCTGGAAGCCACTGAGGTTGAGCTGTTCGTCGCTGAAACCCAGTTCGTCGAAGTCTTTGTAGACCCAGGCGTCGAGGTCGTTGTCCTTGTTGCGCCGGCTGACCTTGCCGCCGAACTTGACCTGGGACGCATAGCCGCTGAGGTCGTAGTCGCGGGCCAGGTCCAGGCGCAGGTTTTTCTCGGTGTCGGTGGTGCGCTGCTTTTCCCACTCGACCTTGTCCAGGCTGAAGTTGGACGGATTGTAAAAACCCTGGCCAACGATCGGCCGCGGCTTGTCGTTGTCGTAGAAGCCGCTGTCGGCGAAGTCGTCGCTGCCCTCGAACACCGCGTTGGCGATATGCCCCGGGCTGTCTTCGCTGGAGCGGCTGTAGCCGGCCTGGCCGCTGAGGGTCCAGAGGCCGAACATGCGCTCGCCGCCGAATACGTAGGACTGGATCTCCTGGGTTTCCTCGCGCTGCTTGAGCTTGCGTTTACCTTCGGCGTCGCCCAGCTCGCCGGCCGCCTGGGGCTCGGCGAATTCCAGGCTGGCGGCGTTGCGGGTCTCGCTGTCCTTGTAGCGGCTGTACAGGGTGCGCAGGTAGTAGCTGCTGAGGTCGTCCGGCTTGTAGTCGAAGTTCAGGCCGCCGCCGGCGCGTTCGCGGCTGATGTCGTAGTCGCGCTGTTCGAGTTCCTGCAGTTTTGCGCCCTGCTCGAAGTCCCAGGCGCCGCCGGTCTCGACGTTGTCCGAGCCGAAGTCGCGCTTCTGCCAGCTCAGGGCCGCGGCCACGCCGAAGTTGTCGATGCCGTCGCCGAGGCTGAAACGGTCGCTGATCGCCCCGGAAAATTTCGGGCTGGTCTGGTGGGTGTTCTGGTCGTAGCTGGCTTCGCTGCTGCCGGTGTAGAACAGGCCCTTGTGATCGAAGGCCGAGAGGCTCTGCACATCGACGGTGCCGCCCAGGGAGTTGGCGTCCATGTCCGGGGTCAGGGTCTTGATCACCGACAGCGACTGCACCAGCTCCGACGGCAGCACGTCCAGGGCCACGGCGCGGCGTTTGCTTTCCGGGGCCGGCACCAGGGTGCCGTTGATGGTCACGCTGTTGAGGTCCGGGCCCAGGCCACGCACGCTGACGAAACGCCCTTCGCCCTGGTCGCGCTCGACGCTGATGCCCGGCAGGCGCTGCGCCGCTTCGGCGACGTTCTCGTCCGGCAACTGGCCCACGCCGTCGGCGTGCACCACGCTCTTGATGCTGTCGGCGCTGCGCTGCTCCTTGAGCGCCTGGTCGATGCTCGCGGCCTGGCCGACCACTTCCAGGTGTTCGGTGTTTTTAGTCGAATCGGCTTCGGCGGCGCTCAGGCGTTCGCTGGCGATCGCCATGGCCAGGGCGGTGAGCGTGAAGCCGAGCAGGCCGGCGGTGCTGCTGCGCTTGTACATGATGGTCCTCCCCCAAGAGTCCGGTGACGCCAGGCAAGG